>NZ_JBFSRZ010000005.1:0-144651 GCF_041466065.1 Vibrio sp. 10N.239.312.C11 | reverse complement strand
GAAATACGCGAAACGGGGTTGTTCTATCTTTAAATTTAATTACGCAACAAAGCCCATAGAAACAAACAGTAATCATCTGACCAGTCAATTCGAAGATCTTAAGGCTAAGACACAGCATATGTTCGAGTCCCACTTCGATATCGACAGAGACACAAACAACAACAACCAGCTTCCTGTAAAAGCCTTCGCATCCGAAGTCGTTAACTTTGTGATGGACAACATCAACAAAGAAATCAGAGAAATAGAGATCGCCGAGAAATGTCACTGTTCAACCACCTATTTTTCTAAGAAGTTTCATCTACACTTTGGAGTAAGCTTTAGAGACTTCGTGTGCGATAAACGCATTCTACTTGCCAAAAAGTTAATCGAGGCAGATACAGAATCAAAAATTGCTGTCATTGCCTATCAATGTGGATACAAGGATGTGTCATATTTCTCGAGAATTTTTAAGAAACGGACTGGAGTAACGCCTGCAAGTTACAGGCGAGCCTGCACAGATAACGGAAAACAAAGAACATAAACGCTAATTTTACTCCCTAAAAGAAAAAATCATGGTACATTTAACATGATTTTAACAAAAATAACTTAGCGAAAAACATGGAGTTAGACAATGATTCAGCCTAACGAGTTTAGCCAAGAACAAGCAACAGCTCTCCCTACACCCAATGACATGATTTTAAAATGGGCAGAAGAACGCCCAGATGAAGTCTACTTAAAGCAAATTATTAACCGCCAATTTGTTGAGTTTACTTATAAAGAAGTGGCCGACAAAGCACTAAAACTGGCGTCAGCATTAGAAGGACTCGGAGCCCAACCCGGTGATCGAGTCGCTCTCGTATCGAAAAACTGTGCAGAGTGGTTTATCTGCGATCTTGCCATGATGTTAGGAGATTTTGTCAGCGTCCCAATCTTTCCAACAGCGGGGGCCGATACCATACAGTACTGTATTGAACACAGTGAAAGTAAAATTGTGATTGCGGGTAAACTCGACGATCCTAAGGCCACTCAAAAAGTACTGGATGATAATCCAAACTTGGTGAGTATCTCACTTCCCTACGATAGCGCAGCGAAGTGCCAACATACTTTCGAACAACTCATCGATACCCATGAACCCTCAACCAAGCGTCCTCAGCATCACGATGATAAAGTAATGTCGCTTGTTTATACTTCGGGTACATCAGGGCTACCAAAAGGCGCGATGCTCACATACGGCGCCTTTACGTGGTCAGTTCAACGGTTGATCGATCATATTGGTATCCAACCCGGCGATCGCTTGTTCTCTTATCTACCGCTTGCCCATATTACAGAACGCGTTTACATCTTTGGCTCATCGGTAATGGGCGGTATAGTCACTGCTTTCCCGGAGTCTTTAGATACCTTTATTGATGATGTGAAAATGCATCGCCCTACTCTATTTATTTCAGTTCCTCGCTTATGGACTCTGTTCCAGCAACGAATCCAAGATAAGCTTCCGCAGAAGAAACTGAATTTCTTACTTAAGATTCCGTTTATCAACAACATCATTAAGAAGAAACTGGCTGATGGCCTAGGGTTAGATCAAGCCCGCGTTTTGGGATGTGGTTCAGCTCCGGTATCACCGGCTCTACTCGCATGGTATGAGAGTGTTGGCCTACACATTACCGAGGCTTGGGGAATGACTGAGTCTTTCGCCTACAGCACGATTAATCACCCGTTTAGAGCCGACAAAATTGGTACTGTGGGTAATGCTGGTCCGGGCATCGAACTCAAAATTGCAGAAGATGAAGAAATTTTGGTTCGAAGCAAAGGTATGTTCTCTGGTTATTACAAAAATGACATAGCCACCCAAGAGTCTTTTAACTCTGAGGGATGGCTTCATACTGGCGATATTGGTGATATCGACAGCGAGGGCTACCTAACGATCCGGGGACGTAAAAAAGACACCTTTAAAACTGCGAAAGGTAAGTTTGTGGCTCCAGTGCCAATCGAAAACAAACTGTTTGAATACAGCCGCGTAGAAATGATGTGTTTGATCGGCTTAGGCTTACCTGGTCCTATCCTACTCGTGGTACCGCATGACTTCCCTAGTTTTGATCGGGCTCGTTATGAAAGAACAAGTAAACGTGTCATTGAAAAAATGAACGAACAGTTAGCCTCGCATGAGAAGATCAAAGGGGTACTGATGATTAAGGAACCGTGGAGCATCGACAACGGTGTACTTACCCCTACTCTCAAGATAAAGCGACATATCCTTGAGCAGAAATACCATGAAATCGGTCATAACTGGCCGAAAGATAAATTGGTGGTTTGGGAAGAGTAATCAAAACCGAGAGGGAGCCATTACGGCTCCTTTTTCATAAGCTCAAGTTACAAGTATTTAGTGTAATCAGCCGCATCATTACGTTCATAGTCCAAACCGATATCCTTTCTCATCCGATCGCTCAAAGATTCCGAGCTAATAACTTGTCTTGATTTAGCCGCCTTACTATTCTTTTTTTTATCATTAACTTGAAAAATATAAGTAACTAATCTGCCAATCCAACAGGTCATTGCTTTCATTTTATCTCTCTTGTTTTTCCTATTAATTTGTCGTTATTATGGAAATAAGCAGTTCGATAAGCGAACAACCATTATTAACAAGGACTATAAGCTGAGGTTATGGATAATAGACTGCGTCACCTTTCAGGCCTCCGTTACTTTGAAGTTGCGGCACGCTTGCATAGCTACAGTAAGGCAGCTGAGGAACTGTTTGTTAGCCAAGCAGCCGTCAGCCAAAAGATTCGCCAACTAGAAGAACAGGTTGGATGTAAGCTTTTCATTCGTAAGGGGCGTGTTATGGCCTTAACACATGAAGGGCGCACACTTTTCAAACATGTTTCTGATGGGTTTCAAGAGGTATTGCTAGGTTTAAACAAGATCCAGTCTGAACCCATTCAAGGTCTGCTTGTTGTTAGAAGCCCTCCTTCATTTGCTTCACGTTGGTTACTACCACGGCTTTGGAAGTTCTCGGTAAAGCACCCAGAGATCCCGATCAAAGTGCTAACAGGCTGCGATACCCCAAATTTAAAACACGGTGAGATTGATGTGGCTATTCGACAAGGTGAAGACCTATGTGTGGAAGATGGTTTAACTCTTGAGGTACTAATCAACGAACCTATCTATCCTTTTTGCTCACCAGAATTAGCAAACTCTCTTAAACTCACCTCACCAGAACAGCTACTTAAATGTTGGTTAGTTCAATTCGAGGGGGGTTGCTTCCCTTGGGAAAGTTGGTTTAAACAAGCGAATGTTCCGATGCAAGACAGTTCTATTCAATGGATGGAAGTAGGTACTTTTGATATGGGATTAACGACAGTTATGGCTGGTCATGGAGTTTGCCTTGCAACAGACAGTTTAGCTGGTGACTTCATTGAACGCGGCTTGTTAGTAAAGCCATTTGATATAGGCATGACGCCTGGCGTTCAAGTAAATCTATGTTTTGACCCTAACTCGCCTAGAGAAGTGCGTATAACGGCATTTACCAATTGGTTACATGAAGAAGTAAATGAGATATTGGAGAACTAGCTCTTGTCTTTCAACTCCTGAAATAGGCAGTTCTTCAATAACTAAACACAAACTACCAGCTTAAATGGTCTGATAATTCATAAAGCGAAACTGGTATACTTAGCTCAAATAAATGGCGAGAACATCTCATGACACAAGACAATAATCCACTGCACGGTATCACTCTACAGAAGCTACTGACTGAATTGGTTGAACATTACGGTTGGGAAGAGTTGAGTTACATGGTGAACATCAACTGCTTTAAAAAAGACCCGAGCATTAAATCGAGCTTAAAATTTTTGCGTAAAACAGATTGGGCACGCACCAAAGTAGAGCAGATTTACATCGACTTAAAGCGTTAGTCTCTCCCTGCTTTATCAGTCCCGTGTTGAATAAATACGGGACAACCCCTGTGTCTACTTTTTAGGGGCTACATCAGCACCTCGCACCTCGCACCTCGCACCTCGCACCTCGCACCTCGCACCTCGCACCTCGCAGTATATTACAAACAATAAAAAGCCCCGCAAGCTTTCACTTGCGGGGCTTTTTTAGCTAATTTAGAAAAGGGCTAATTACTTACCAGCTTCTTTTTCTGCTTTAACTTTTGCAATCACTTCGTCAGCAACGTTAGTTGGACATGGTGCGTATTGCGCGAATTCCATAGAGAATTGGCCACGACCAGAAGTGATAGTACGTAGGTGACCGATGTAGCCGAACATCTCAGAAAGAGGTACGTCAGCTTTAATACGAACACCAGTAACGCCAGCTTGTTGATCTTTGATCATGCCACGACGACGGTTAAGGTCACCGATAACATCACCAACGTGATCGTCTGGAGTGAACACGTCAACGTTCATGATAGGCTCAAGAAGTTGCGCGCCAGCTTTAGGCATAGATTGACGGAATGCGCCTTTCGCTGCGATTTCAAATGCGATAGCAGATGAATCGACTGCGTGGAAACCACCATCGAAAAGTTCAACTTCAACGTCTAGCGTAGGGAAGCCAGCTAGTACGCCGTTATCCATCATGCCAGCAAAGCCTTTCTCAACTGCAGGCCAGAATTCTTTAGGAACGTTACCGCCCACAACTACTGAGTTGAACTTGAAGCCAGAACCTGCTTCACCTGGTTTGATACGGTAATCGATCTTACCGAATTGACCAGAACCACCAGACTGTTTCTTATGCGTGTAGCTATCTTCAATTGCTTGAGTGATAGTTTCACGGTAAGCAACTTGAGGAGCACCAACTGTTAGGTCAACGCCGTAAGTACGCTTAAGGATATCTACCTTGATGTCTAGGTGAAGCTCACCCATACCTTTAAGGATAGTTTCGCCAGTTTCTTCGTCAGTCTCAACTTGGAAAGATGGATCTTCAGCAACCATTTTACCGATCGCGATACCCATTTTCTCAGAACCGCCTTTATCTTTTGGAGATACAGCGATAGAGATTACTGGAGTTGGGAAAACCATTGGCTCAAGCGTTACTTGGTCTTTTGGATCACATAGAGTGTGACCAGTTTGAACGTTCTTCATACCAACGATCGCAATGATGTCACCAGCTTGTGCGCTAGTTAGTTCGTTACGGTCATCAGCTTGCATCTCAACCATACGGCCAACACGCTCAGTTTTACCTGTGAATGAGTTAAGGATCGTGTCACCTTTGTTCAATTTACCAGAGTAAATACGAACGAAAGTTAGAGCACCGAAACGGTCATCCATGATTTTGAACGCAAGCGCTTTGAAAGTTTCTTCAGTAGAAACGATAGCGTGGTTGCCTGTTTCTTCGCCGTTCTCATCCATTAGAGGTTGAGGATCAACTTCAGTTGGAGAAGGTAGGTAATCTACTACAGCATCAAGGATAACTTGCATGCCTTTGTTCTTGAACGCAGAACCACAGAACGTAGGGAAGAATGCGATATCACGAGTACCTTTACGGATACAACGTTTGATGTCTTCGATAGAAGGCTCTTCACCTTCCATGTAAGCTTCCATTAGGTCATCGTCTTGCTCTACAGCAGTTTCGATTAGCTCTTCACGGTATTGCTCAACGTCATCAACCATGTCCGCAGGAACATCTGTGATTTCGTAGTTTTCAGGAAGACCAGTGTCATCCCAAACGTATGCTTTACGGCTTAGAAGGTCTACAACACCCACGAATTCATCTTCGCGGCCGATTGGTAGAACCATAACTAGAGGAGTTGCACCTAGAACGTTTTTAACTTGGTCAACAACGTTGTAGAAATCTGCACCCATACGGTCTAGTTTGTTAACGAAGATCAGACGAGATACTTCTGATTCGTTAGCGTAGCGCCAGTTAGTTTCTGATTGTGGTTCAACACCACCAGAACCACAGAATACACCGATACCGCCATCAAGCACTTTAAGAGAACGGTATACTTCAACTGTGAAGTCAACGTGTCCAGGAGTATCGATAACGTTTAGACGGTGACCGTTCCAGAAACAGCTTACAGCTGCTGATTGGATAGTAATTCCGCGCTCAGCTTCCTGTTCCATGAAGTCAGTAGTTGATTCGCCATCATGTACTTCACCAGTCTTGTGGATCTGACCAGTTAGCTTAAGGATACGCTCAGTGGTAGTTGTTTTACCCGCATCAACGTGCGCGAAAATACCAATGTTTCTGTATTTCGATAAATCTGCCATTGTCTTACTCTGTTAATAGGATATAAAATGCGCGCAGAGTATATCACAATCTGTGAGGACTGATAGCTTTGCATGCATTTGGGACTAAAAAACTTTGCCTTTTTCTAACATATAGAAAAAGGCAATCTGAAGAAACAATCTAAATGATTGTTAAGTTTAGTGCTAACTTAAAGCGAAAATAGCGTTTAAGTTAGACTGAATTTCTGCTGTATAGAGTAGCTGAAGTGAGCTCAATTACAACTCATCAAAAGCATTAATTGCTTCCGATAATTTTTTCACACCGTGGATCTGCATTCCTGGAATGCCACCTTTAGGCATGTTAGCCGCTGGTACAATGGCTCTCTTGAAGCCGTGTTTAAACGCCTCATTTAAGCGCTCTTGACCGCTCGGTACAGGTCGAATCTCACCAGCAAGGCCTACTTCGCCAAAAACCACCACATCTTTTGGCAATGCGCGGTCTCTGAAACTCGAAAGTAAAGCCATTACCAATGCAAGATCAGCACTGGTTTCGGTTACTTTAACACCACCAACGACATTCACAAACACATCTTGGTCAGCCATTTGTAAGCCGCCGTGTTTATGCAGCACGGCTAGTAACAATGACAGTCGATTTTGCTCGAGACCAACAGCGACACGACGCGGGTTAGCCAGCTGCGAATAATCCACCAGCGCTTGGATTTCAACAAGGAGTGGACGCGTTCCTTCCCAAACTACCATCACTGAACTGCCTGAGGTTTCTTCTTCACCACGAGACAGAAAAATAGCCGATGGATTGCTAACTTCTTTTAGCCCTTGCCCTGTCATAGCAAACACACCTAGCTCATTCACTGCACCAAAACGGTTCTTGTGGCTACGCAAGGTTCTAAAACGACTGTCCGTTCCGCCATCTAACAGCACCGAGCAGTCAATAATGTGTTCAAGTACTTTTGGTCCCGCTAAGGTACCGTCTTTAGTTACGTGTCCCACTAGGAATACGGCAACGTTGTTCTGTTTCGCATAGCGCGTTAATGCGGTTGCCGATTCGCGCACCTGAGCAACACTGCCTGGAGACGATTGAACATCAGCGACATGCATAACTTGGATTGAATCGATAACCATGATCTTAGGCTGCTCTCTTTCTGCAACCTGACAGATTTTATCAACATTGGTTTCAGAGAGCATTTTGAGATGCTCTTTTGGTAACCCTAATCGAGATGCTCGCATCGCAACTTGTTGAAGAGATTCTTCGCCAGTGACATAAAGTGTCGGTAACTGGGAAGAAAGCTGACACATAGTCTGCAATAACAGCGTTGATTTACCGGCACCAGGGTTACCACCAATAAGAATCGCAGCGCCAGGTACAACACCACCACCAAGTACACGATCAAGCTCTTTGAAGCCACTACTAAAGCGCGGGACCTCTTGCAAGTCGATTTCCGATAGCGTTTGAACCGAAGATTCAGTTGCACCACCAGCGTAACCACTTAGTCGTTCATTGCGCGCGACCTGAGGTGAAGCGGCTAACCTAACTTCTGTAATCGTGTTCCAAGCACCACATGCATTGCACTGCCCTTGCCAACGTGGAAAGTCAGCACCACAGTCATTACACACATAAGCTCGCTTTGCCTTAGCCATAAAACCTCAATAATTTGCTTGGTAACGGGTAAATGTTGCTATTTTGTGACCCCGTTGACCGTACAGGTGAAAATAAAAGTTGCAGTAGGGCCACGAATACCTAAAGATCAAATACAACTCGTCGATAACAATAACGCACCATCCATTCTAACAAGAAAAGTATGCAGCAATCTGAAATTCTATCTGTAGCAGAACGACTTATTCCGGCCTACCATGCCGAAGATTTCGAATTCCTTCTTTCTCAAATGACAGAAGGCGAATCACCGTCTCTAAAACTGCTCGTTAAAATGGAACTGAATCGTATCATGGCTCCGTGCACAAAGAGCATTGATTTACGCGGGCGTATTGATAATGAATGTCATCAATTCACGCTAGACGAGCGTAAACATTGGCTTGATGACATAGCTTTGAACGCGTATCAACGTGGTACTAAAAAATTTAAAGGTTATACCGAGGGCGTGTGGGAGTTAGTGATGACACCTCGCATTCAACCTCTTCGTAATATTGTTAAAACATCCTCTCAAGATGACCACGATATCACTAACGCTGATAGCCCCTATGAAGCAGAAGCCATTAACCTCGGTTACGATTTAAAACGCAAAGAAAACAGGCTCAAGATTAGCTCACAGGTTGAAATCACCACACCTAAAGGACAAAGCCTACATGGTGTGACAGTTGATATTTCTCCGTCGGGTGCAAAGTTCAAGGTACCAAGGGCGTTTAAATACAACCTAGGGGAAATCATCAGTGTTAAATTCACTGAGCTTGTTGAGAAGTCACTAGAAGCCGATGTTAATGAGGCGGTTGAATTTCGTATTCTGGGTATTGATGAATCCTACGAGAACAATGCAGTCAAATTTTTAAGATGCATGAGAATCAGCGATACAACGAGTGTGGCTCGTTTACTCGATGAATCTCTAAATAGTGTCAGCAAGAAAACCAGCCATGAGAATCAAGATAGGCTCATTCGAACGCGAACTCGCGGTATTGAACACACCTATCTAAAGTACACCTGTAATCTCCCTCTATTCTTCAGTGGTAGTGAGTTGAAGCTCGCCCTACTCACGGATAACAATCATCCCCAATGGCAATATTGGCATGATGAGCGTAACCAACAGGCTCTGGGCACTTTGTTCAACGAACAACGTATGAACTTACTCGCTAAGCCTGGCGTGAAGGGAACCAGTAACGTTATCTACTCTTTTACCCATGAACATAAAAATAAGACCTTGTTCTACTCGATGATGCTGCCTGAAGCTTCTCGTGAAGAGAGGCAACTGTTCTGGAACATCGGCGGTAAACGTAAAAGTTGGAAGGCGTTCAAATTCTCGGTTTTCGAATTATCCGACGCTGAGCGACAAGCCTTAGCTGAGCATTCAGATACGCTTGCTCAAAGCTCTGCGCAACTGACTCATTGCGGTATCTTGCAAGAGATCGGTGATCACGAAAGTGCTGCCGATTACCTATTAAGTGAAAAACCACGCATTCCAAGCAGTGACCTTAATCGCTTTCGCCATCCTCGAACGGTGGTGGGGAACATTCAAAGTATCTACTTTGATTCCCAAAGTCGTCGTAAAGAACCGAGATATAGCTTTAAATCGCCAATTCAACTCACATCACAAGATAGCCCAACAATAAATGGACACACTGTAGACATATCAAAACGTGGCCTAAGCATTACCCTTGAACACCCAATGGTACTCAAGATTGATGATCCGGTTGTGGTGAATTTTAATGAACTGCAACTCTATGATAAAAACTTGCCATTAAGCACAGTGCCTTACCATGTAATTCGTGTAAGCCCGAACGGTTGCAATGTTCAATTGGTTATCACCGAGAATGCAAAAACAATGCGTACCATCGCCTTCCTCAATGGGCTTATCGATCAGAACCAAAGTAAGCTAAATAAGAAGCAAGAAATACTGCCCACCGATTCACTGCTTAAATCACTGCACACTGTTTTGCTTAACAAAATGGTCAGTAATCCAATTTTCATTGATAAGCCGGGCTCAACGTTGCGTTGTAAGCTCATTGGTGTGAACTTCCCGCTGAACAAGCATCTAGCGTTACTCGCTAAACTTGGGCACAACCAAAAGTTTTCACTGGAACCGATTTTCAAAGGTCACTCTAATTCACTATTAGCTGAGCCACTGAAAAGAATTGAAGGTGCAGAGCCAAAACATCATGACGTATACATTGCTGCGATAAAGTTTGGTAACAAGATTCAATCTGTACATACGAAGTTGGTGAAAGACTTTGCATCTACGAAAGAACGTATCTCGTTCATTAAGAAGGCACAAGATCTGGGTGATGTGTATGTACTGCGAGTCACTACCGCCCCTATCTTTAATCCATTAACAAGTTTGTTCCAATCAGACTTAGCCGAGCTTTCGCGCATCAGTATGCACCAAGCGAAGAAGTTAGAGAGTGAGGTCACCGCTTTTATTGGTTATGGTGAGATAGAAGACATTACCGATGAAGTATTGATTCGATTAGAACTCTCGCACTAAATAACCAGATCAACTTACCGGTTTGTCGACTTATCGGATTTAAAAATAGAAAAAGCAGGCTCATCACCTGCTTTTTTGTATCCGTTATACCGCCCTAAATATGACTAGGGCTTCGCTTGCCAGCTAATTTTTTGCTGCTTAGCTAATACACCTGACAAGATACAAAGCACCCCACCTAAGCCAGCATAACGCACAGCAGTTTGAGCTTGTTGTTCAACTTTCGGTTTTGCATGGTAAGCAATCCCTAAACCGGCAGAACCCATCATAACCAAGTCATTGGCACCATCACCCACGGCAACGGTGTTATGCAGTTCCAGTTCATACTCTTCAGCAAGTTCTACCAAGATATCCGCTTTGGTCTGTGCGGAAACAACATCGCCTAATACTTCACCCGTCAATTTACCATTGACGATCTCTAGCGTGTTTGACTGAGCGTGGTCAAGATCAAGCGTATCTTTCAGGTAGTCTGAGAAATAAGTAAAACCACCCGATGCAATCGCCGTCTTCCAGCCAAGTTTATTCAGAGTATTCACTAGCTCAACCAAGTCTGGCATGAATGGTAATGACTGGCGCACTTGCTCCAGTATCGACTCATCCGCACCTTTCAGTGCCCCAACGCGTTGGCGTAGGCTCTGTTCAAAGTCGAGCTCGCCTTGCATCGCACGCTCTGTGATTTCAGAAACTAACTCTCCGACTCCTGCGAGCTTTGCTATCTCATCGATGCATTCAATTTGAATTGCTGTGGAGTCCATATCCATCACGATCAAACCTGGCTTAGATAAGTCTGGGACCTCGCTAAGGCAAGCATAATCAAGCTTCAGTGCTTGTAAAATTTCTTCGTGTGCAGGGGTTAAGTTCCCTGACATCAGTGCCACTTCATAATGTCCCACCTTCCACGTATCGAGGATGGTGTTGTAGGTACCAGTGAAAAAGTCGATGTCATCGAATGATTGTGGAGATAGGTACTCACCGAACACAATCCAATTGGCTTTAGATTTAGCGAGTTGAGAAGCGAAACGTGTCTCGGGGAGTCGGGTTAATAATGTCGTATGCCTTTTAATCGGCAGATATTTCTGAGCGTCCATGTGTATGATTCCTAATTAACTATGCTAAACGTTAACCTATTGCAATTTGAAAACGCAAGTCTCAATATGTCTTAATCATAACATTTGTTTATTTCAGGCTTCGTGAAACATGAATGAATCATTGTTCTCAATACGTAACGCTTTACGAGTACTAGCCCTAATTCTGTTGGCTGCTATGTTCGTGGTAACCATTAAAAACACAGTAGTGATCAGTAAAGGTAATGAGAAGATCCAAGCAAAACAGTTGGAAACGCTGACCAAACTACTGATCTCACAGGCATCACTTTCAGCCAGTAAGATGATCACTCAGCAAGACCAAGAGCGCCTACTAGAGCTCACTAACCAACTCTCTCAGGATCGATTGGTATTTGATACCACCATCTACGATGCAGAAGGGATTCGACTGGCTTCGAGTGAAAAAGCGCTCTCGGTACGCGAGGTTCTTGGCTTAGACACACCTCTTTCAACGGCAAGTATCGGCAGGCAGCAACTCGTTGAACCTATTTACTCTCCAGAGAGTACGATCATTGGCTTTATCCGCGTGACTTTTGAGACAGGAAAAATGACAGCTATTTCTGACCATCACTACCGTAAGAGCGATCGCTACATGATCGGTATGGTCTTAATGGGGTTTGTCAGTGGCGTGTTGTTCATCATGCTTATTCGTAAAAGAAAGGCTAAGTCTGGGGAAAACTGGCTGCTCAAAAATGTCAGCTCTTAACGGCTTAGTTTAACAAATTCAATAAAAAGCCCCGAAGCTCAGGCAGCAACGGGGCTTTTGTTATCTATTAAACTTTGCGGTATCTATTAAGCTTTTTGAAATCTATTAGCTGATTAGTCTTGATCACCAAGCAGCACAGAGTCGAGTGCGATAACCATCATGTCGTTGAAAGTCGTTTGACGTTCATCTGATGTGGTTTGCTCACCAGTTTTGATGTGATCAGAAACAGTACAGATAGTCAGAGCTTTTGCGCCGTATTCAGCACATACACCATAGATACCCGCCGCTTCCATCTCTACGCCGACAATGCCGTACTTGTCCATGACTTCGAACATTTCAGGATCTGGCGTGTAGAACAACTCAGCCGAGAATAGGTTGCCAACCTTTACGTCTACACCACGCGCTTTGGCTGCATCTTCTGCCGCACGCACCATTTTGTAATCCGCAATAGCCGCGAAGTCATGACCTTTAAAGCGAATACGATTCACTTTTGAGTCGGTACACGCACCCATGCCGATAACCACATCGCGTACTTTGATATCTTCGCTCACTGCACCACAACTGCCGACACGAATGATCTTTTTCACACCAAAGTCTTTGATCAGCTCTGTCGCGTAAATAGAACAAGATGGAATGCCCATACCATGCCCCATTACCGAAACCTTACGGCCTTTGTAAGTCCCCGTGTAACCAAACATGTTACGAACATCGCACACTTGAACCACTTCTTCTAGGAAGGTTTCAGCGATGTATTTTGCACGTAGCGGATCGCCGGGCATTAGAACTACGTCAGCGAAATCACCCATTTCAGCATTAATATGTGGAGTAGCCATTGAAAATATCCTTAATCTCAAAACAAAAAAGAAGAGAGAGGTTTCCCTCTCTCTTCGTTAACTATTATAGAAAGCTTGTACCGTGTCCCATTGGCGATGTGCCAAAGTAAGACGCTAAGCTTTGACCGATATCAGCGAAGGTATCGCGACGGCCTAAAGAGCCAGCAGGAACCTTGTTTCCGTAAACAATCACAGGGATATGTTCACGAGTATGGTCAGTACCTGGCCATGTCGGATCACAACCGTGGTCAGCAGTTAGAATAAGTACATCATCTTCTTTCATCATATCGATGATTTCATTGATACGGCCATCGAAGTACTCAAGTGCCGCTGCGTAACCTGCAACATCACGGCGGTGACCGTAAGCTGAGTCGAAATCAACGAAGTTAGTGAACACGATAGTGTTGTCGCCCGCTTCAGTGATCGCTTCTTTAGTTGCTTCAAATAGCGCAGGAATACCTGTTGCTTTCGTTTTCTGAGTAATACCACAACCTGCGTAGATATCAGAGATCTTACCGATTGAGTGAACGTTACCGCCCTTCTCATCAACCAACTTCTGAAGAACTGTCGCCGCTGGCGGCTCAACAGAAAGGTCACGACGGTTACCAGTACGTTCGAACTGACCTTTACCTGGGCCAATGAACGGACGCGCAATAACACGGCCGATGTTGTAGTCTTCTAGCTCTTCACGAGCAATCTGACAAAGGTCTAATAAGTTCTGTAGACCGAATGTCTCTTCATGACATGCGATTTGGAAAACAGAGTCTGCTGAAGTGTAGAAGATTGGTAAGCCACTCTTCATGTGTTCTTCACCCAGGTTATCTAAGATTTCTGTACCCGATGAGTGACAGTTACCTAAGAAGTCAGATAAACCTGCACGCTCAAGGATGCGGTCAGTCAGTTCTTTTGGAAAGCTGTTTTCTTTGTCGGTGAAGTAGCCCCAGTCAAACAATACCGGTACACCTGCGATTTCCCAGTGACCTGATGGCGTGTCTTTACCAGAAGACAGCTCAGCAGCGTGACCGTACGCGCCAATGATCTCAGCGTCTGTGTCCATACCAGGAGCAAAGCGACCTGTAGACTCTTTGTGAGCCATAGCTAAACCTAGCTTAGACAGGTTTGGCAGCGTTAGTGGACCTTTACGATCCGCATTGTCTGCAAGACCTTGCTCACAATGGTCAGCAATGTGACCCATAGTGTCTGAACCTACATCACCGAATGTGTCCGCATCTGCTGTTTCGCCGATACCGAATGAATCTAAAACTAAAATAAATGCTCTTTTCATTTTCTTCACCAACTTATTGCTCTTTGCACCAGAACTCTGTTTATCGTCATACACAAGGTATGCCGATACCTGTTATTTACACGTCTTCAGAACGAATCTGACGGTAAACGTCTGGCGTTGCTGTATATTCTCCGCCCACAGTGATTGCATTTTGTAATGCTTTTGCAGCTTCTTGCCACTGTTGTTCATTGCGAGCATGAATCATTGCTAATGGTTTATCGTCGCTTGCTACTTCGCCAAGGCGAATGAAGCTATCAAAACCGACTGCGTAATCAATGCTGTCTGTTGCTACGCGGCGACCACCGCCCATACCAACGACAGCCATACCAATTGCACGCGTATCCATCGCTGATACTACACCGCTTTCTAGCGCGTACACTGGTTTAACAATTTCTGCTTTTTCTAGGTAGTTATCGTAGTTCGTTACGAAATCAGTTGGACCACCAAGGCCCGCTACCATTTTACCGAAGCACTCTGCTGCTTTACCGTTATCCAGTACTGCCATCAGTTTTTCACGCGCTTCGTCTGAATCTTTTGCAAGGTTACCCAGAACCAGCATTTCAGCACACGATGCCATCGTAATTTCTAGCAAACGAGGGTTACGATATTCGCCGGTTAGAAATTGAACCGCTTCACGTACTTCTACTGCGTTACCCGCTGAAGAAGCCAGAACTTGGTTCATGTCCGTTAGGATTGCCGTTGTTTTAGTACCCGCGCCGTTTGCTACTGCAACGATAGATTTCGCTAGTTCTTCAGAGGCTTCATACGTTGGCATGAATGCGCCTGAACCTACTTTTACGTCCATCACTAGAGAATCAAGGCCAGCAGCCAGTTTCTTAGAGAGGATTGAAGCTGTGATCAACGAGATGTTGTCGACTGTTGCCGTGATATCTCGAGTCGCGTAAACACGCTTATCAGCTGGTGCTAAATCGCCAGTTTGGCCGATGATCGCTACGCCAGCTTCTTTGGTTACAGCACCAAACACATCGTTGGTTGGTGTAATATTGTAACCAGGGATAGATTCAAGTTTGTCTAGCGTACCGCCAGTGTGGCCTAAACCACGACCAGAGATCATTGGAACGAAACCACCACATGCTGCCACCATAGGGCCAAGCATCAGAGAAGTTACGTCACCAACACCACCAGTAGAGTGCTTATCAACGATTGGGCCATCAAAGTTCATGTGGCTCCAGTCAATCACCATGCCCGAATCACGCATTGCACACGTCAGTGCGATACGTTCTGGCATCGTCATTTCATTAAAAAAGATAGCCATTGCGAATGCTGCAATTTGGCCTTCAGAAACCGTATTTTTAGCCACGCCTTGAATGAAGAAGTTAATTTCTTCAGTCGTTAGGACCTCACCATCACGTTTTCTGCGAATAATTTCTTGAGGTAGATACATTAGTGCCTCCCAAACTCTAGTGAGTATGGTTTGTAGGGAAAGAGGTAATATGGAGTGACTTAACGCCACTCCATCAAACAGACTTTATTGTTATACCCGATAGGGAAATTAGTATGCTGCTGGATCAGCAGTTTGGTCTGTCACTTCTAATGTATTAAGAAGGTTAGTCAGTAGGCTTGAAGCGCCAAAACGGTAGTGCATGTTGTCTGCCCACTCAGCGCCTAGTAGCTCATCAGCCATCGCTAGGTAAGCTTGAGCATCTTCAGCTGTACGTACGCCACCAGCTGGTTTGAAACCCACTGTTTTAGCTACGCCCATGTCACGAATAACTTCAAGCATCATGCGTGCGAACTCAGGAGTCGCGTTTACTGGCACTTTACCGGTTGAAGTTTTAATGAAGTCTGCACCTGCTTCGATACAGATTTGAGAAGCTTTCTTGATCAGTGCTTCTTCTTTAAGTTCACCTGTTTCGATGATCACTTTAAGCGTGATGTCACCACAAGCTGCTTTACACTGTTTAACTAGCTCAAAACCCACTTCTTCGTTGCCAGCAATAAGAGCACGGTATGGGAATACTACGTCAACTTCGTCTGCGCCGTACGCTACCGCTGCTTTTGTTTCAGCAACAGCAATTTCGATGTCGTCATTACCATGAGGGAAGTTAGTTACAGTCGCGATGCGTACTTCTGGAGTACCTTGCTCACGCAACGCCTTTTTAGCTGCTGGGATGAAGCGAGGGTAAATACAGATTGCAGCGGTGTTGCCAACTGCAGTCTTCGCGTCATGACAAAGTGCCACTACTTTTTCAGTAGTATCGTCGTCATTTAGCGTAGTTAGGTCCATAAGTTTAAGTGCACGTAGAGCTGCTGCTTTTAAATCGCTCATTTCTATCTCCGATCAATATATTCAAATAGTTAACTACTTCACCATCCATCCAGTATAGATGGATATTTTAGTAATGCTCAGTAGTCACAAATGAACGGACTTGGTTCCCTGAAGACTTGATAACTTTCGCTACCAATTGCAATCCTTGTCACCGCACAGTACCAGTTTGGTCTATGGCACAACAAATCAGTCATGTTGTGTCTAACATCTATAGTGTATTGCTAATATAGCGTATTGCTAAGTTTGGCTTAATCCCAGAAGAATAACGTTCGAGCTAATCTCAATGTTACTTTCTTGCCAGCAGAGACATCCTATCCCTTTAGCTAATACATTATAGGTATCCATCAATAAATTGTAGTGCTCCTTAGAACGCAAACGGTTTGTATCTCAAAAAAACATTCTAGACCCATTTTCGACTCCAAGCATTCACTCATGCTAATGCTCAAAATCACTAGGCCCAAAAACAAAAAAGCCCCGCAGCAATTTCTTGCTACGGGGCGATATTATTATGGCGTCTATATATCGATTTCTAACTGATTAGAAAGATAAGAAGAAGCCAGCAATTGTTGCTGCCATCAGGTTAGATAGAGTACCAGCTACAACCGCTTTAACACCCATACGTGCGATGTCGTGACGACGGTTTGGAGCAATACCACCTAGACCACCTAGAAGAATCGCAATTGAAGAAAGGTTTGCGAAACCACATAGAGCGAACGAGATAATTGCTTGAGTCTTAACAGACATTACTTGACCAGTCGCTTCAACGATTTGAGCGTTTTCACCGATGTATGGTACGAAGTTTAGGTATGCAACGAATTCGTTAACAACTGTCTTCTGACCAATGAAAGAACCAGCAATAGTTGCTTCTTCCCATGGAACACCAATGATGAATGCTAACGGTGCGAAGATCCAACCTAGAAGAAGTTCTAGAGTTAGGTTTTCCATACCGAACCAACCACCGATGCCACCTAGGATACCGTTGATAAGAGCGATTAGACCGATGAATGCTAGTAGCATTGCACCAACGTTAAGTGCTAGTTGTAGACCAACTGACGCACCGCCAGCCGCTGCATCGATAACGTTAGCAGGCTTGTCGTCGCCACCGTCGATGTCTGAACCTAGGTTCTCGTCAACTTCATCAGTTTCAGGCTTGATGATTTTAGCGAATAGTAGACCACCAGGTGCTGCCATGAATGACGCTGCTACTAGGTACTCTAGAGGTACACCCATAGATGCGTAACCCGCTAGTACACCACCAGCAACAGACGCTAAACCACCACACATTACTGCGAATAGTTCAGAGTTAGTCATTTTAGGAACAAATGGACGAACAACTAGAGGCGCTTCCGTTTGACCAACGAAGATGTTTGCAGCTGCAGACATAGACTCGGCGCGAGAAGTACCTAGAGCTTTCTGAAGACCACCACCAAGAACCTTGATTACAACTTGCATCGCACCAATGTAGTAAAGTACAGAGATAAGAGCAGAGAAGAAGATTAGTGTTGGTAGAACTTGGAATGCAAAGATGAATCCGATACCGTCAACTGAGAAGTTAACAAGGCTACCAAATAGGAAGCCAGTACCATCTTTACCGTAGTCGATCACGTTTGCTACACCAGCAGAGAAACCTGCAAGTAGATCACGACCCCAAGGGATGTAAAGTACGAATGCACCAAGTGCGAATTGGATAGCGAAAGCGCCACCCACTGTTCTTAGATTAATTGCTTTGCGGTTGTCGGATAGTAGTACTGCGATTGCAATCAGTGCAACCATTCCGACGAGGCTCATAAACAGGCTCATAGTTTATGACTTCCTTATTAGTTATTTATTGGCGTGTTACAAAATGGGGCTATAAAGCGGAGGCAATTATACTCATGCGACCACTAATAAAGTAATGCCGTCCTCACACTTTCGTAGAAGATTCATGTACCATTCACACGCAAATGTGAGCCGAATCACAAGCCAAGTGCAATTTACGCAAACGATAAACAAAAACCTTCGATTTTATTCACATATACCGAATGCGCGATGGCTATTTTGCCAAATTTGCGCTGCAACCGATTGCTTCGGTTCTTTTCTAAGCAAAAACAGTTCATTTAAGATCGTAACTAAATACTTGGAATGATTAACATTTCCTTGTTTTCCATGCATGGGCATATCCGGGGCATCCGTTTCTAACACCACGCAGTCAAGAGGCAGTTTTGAGATAGTGGTGCGTGTTTTTTGTGCTCTTGGGTAAGTAATCGTTCCACCGACACCAATATAGAAACCAAGCTGAATCCACGCCAAAGCCTGCTGTTCGCTCCCTGAAAATCCATGAATCACACCACCCAAAGTAAATTTATACTGCTTTATTAGCTCAATAAGTCGGTTAAAAGACTTCCTTTCATGGATGATTAAGGGCAGTTCAAATGCCTTCGCGAGTTCCATTTGTTGGATGAAAAAACGCTCTTGTTTATCCCGTGCAACATCGACAAAAAAGTCGAGGCCACACTCTCCTATCGCAATACATTGACTGGTTTTTGATGAGAGTAATTGGCGAAGCTCTGAGAATTGCTTGTCATTGGCTTGCTCTAAAAAATAAGGATGGAAACCTAAAGCGTAGTAAACATTAGGGTAAGATTGAGCGATCTCACCAAGCTTCCTCCAGTTACTTTGGCCAATAGAAGGGATGATTAACTTCTCGACTTGCGCCTGTTTCGCTTCTTTAACGTAACCTTCAATACCTTTATCAAGTGAAAAACCTTGCTCAAAGATGTCAAAGTCCGCATGGCAATGGGTGTCAAACAGCGGAAATTCACTTAATTCTGGTGTCATCTTCCCTACTCTCTGTTTGTTGTCCTTGAGGATCACGGCGATAAGCCACGCAGCTGCGCTTATTTTCAGGCGTTAAGCCAAGCTCTTCGCACCACTTATCGTATTTCTTAATCCAAGCTTTTATCCAACTGAACATACTTACCTTAAGCCTCTAACCTCAAATGACACGAATAAAAAAACGCCTATTGCAGAACAATAGACGTTTTTGTTTAACTCGAATAGAGCGCAGAGTGATTAGTGCTCGCGCGTCGCTCGGAATTGAACTTCTGGGAAACGCTCAGAAGCTAGGTTCAAATTCACCATAGTCGGTGCAATGTAAGACAGGTTATCACCACCATCTAACGCTAGGTTAGCTTGGTTCTTACGTTTGAACTCTTCCAGTTTCTTAGCGTCGTCACATTCAACCCAGCGAGCTGTTGCAACGTTAACACCTTCGTAGATAGCTTCTACGTTGTATTCCGCTTTCAAACGCGCTACAACCACGTCGAACTGAAGTACACCAACTGCACCAACGATCAGATCGTTATTTTGCAAAGGACGGAATACTTGAACCGCGCCCTCTTCAGAAAGCTGAACCAAGCCTTTTAGAAGTTGCTTCTGCTTCAATGGATCGCGCAGACGAATACGACGGAATAGCTCAGGCGCAAAGTTAGGAATACCTGCGAACTTCAAGCTTTCGCCTTGAGTAAAGGTATCGCCAATCTGAATTGTGCCGTGGTTATGCAGACCAATGATGTCCCCCGCGTATGTTTTTTCAGCACGAGCACGGTCCCCCGCCATGAAGGTTACTGCATCTGAGATACTCACGTTCTTACCAGTACGAACATGGTTCATCTTCATACCTTGGTCGTAAGTACCCGATACGATACGCATGAATGCGATACGGTCACGGTGTTTTGGATCCATGTTTGCTTGGATCTTAAATACGAAACCAGAGAACTTCTCTTCAGTCGCTTCAACATCACGCTCATTTGCTTGACGTGTTTGAGGCGCAGGAGCCCATCGAGTTAGGCCGTCAAGCATATGGTCAACACCGAAGTTACCCAATGCAGTACCGAAGTAAACCGGAGTCAATTCGCCAGCAAGGAACAGTTCGTGATCAAACTCAGGACATGCGCCGATAACCAATTCAAGTTCTTCACGAACGCTGCTCGCCAGATCTTCGCCAACAGCTTCGTCTAGTTCAGGGTTATCTAGACCTTTGATGATGCGAACTTCTTGGATCTCATGGCCGTGGCCAGATTCATACAAGATCGTTTCATCACGGTGAATGTGGTAAACGCCTTTAAACTCTTTACCACAACCGATAGGCCAAGAGATTGGAGCACAAGCCATACCTAGCTCGCTTTCCACTTCATCTAGCACTTCCATTGGGTCACGAACATCACGGTCAAGTTTGTTCATAAACGTTACGATTGGTGTATCACGTAAACGCGTTACTTCCATCAGTTTACGAGTACGATCCTCGACACCTTTTGCAGCATCGATAACCATCAAACAAGAGTCAACCGCGGTTAATGTACGGTACGTATCTTCCGAGAAATCTTCGTGTCCAGGAGTATCGAGTAGGTTGACTAGACAATCGTTGTATGGGAATTGCATTACAGACGTAGTTACCGAGATACCACGTTCTTTTTCCATCTCCATCCAGTCAGATTTAGCGTGCTGGTTAGAGCCACGGCCTTTTACGGTACCCGCTTTTTGAATCGCGTTTCCGAATAAAAGAACTTTTTCAGTAATCGTGGTTTTACCCGCATCCGGGTGAGAGATAATCGCAAACGTTCTACGTTTGCTCACTTCTTGTTGGAAAGACATAGTCGCCCTTTGCTGATCTAAAGCGTAAAAAGGGCAAGTAGATAATACTTGCCCTTGAATTCTGTGTGCGGATTATACAGAAAGCGTGTCACTTTCTAAAGGGTCAGTTTACACCCTATTTTGTGGCTCATTCCGGAGCTAGCGGTCTAGTTCGCGAAAAGACGTAACATGACTAGCTAAAAGACATAAAAAGATAGCTCATAATGATGGCGTCTTCGTTGCCTTGCTTGGTTGGATAATAGTTACGACGGCGGTCGACTTCATTAAAGCCAGCCTTCTCGTAAAGATTAAAAGCATTCACATTACTTTCGCGAACTTCCAGCCAAGCACTTTCCGCGTCAGCTTGTTCACACATATCGAGAAAGTGCTCAACCAAAGCCTTACCGTAACCTTTGCCTTGCTGCTTAGGGTCAACCGCTATCGTCAGCAAAGTAACCTCACCGACAATGTTCTGAGCATAGAAATAGCCGACCACTTGCCCATCGACTTCTAAAACACGGTGGCTGCCTCCACGACTATTAAGATCACGGATCATATTTTCAGACCAAGGATGAGAATGCGCGGTCTGCTCAATTTGCCAAATTGCGTCTAGGTGTTGTTCTGAAGTGGGTAAAAGTTGATTAGTCATAAGCACAAATTTGTTGCCATAAGTCGCGGCGATGTTGGTTATTACCGTTAATGTCAGACAGTAATGGAGATTGAAGTGTTTTTGCCTTCAGTTCATGGGCAGATTCGCAACCAGCAAACCATACCCATTCAACCGAACTTAAATCCACAGCAGACAAGTGTTGCGGTTGAAGGTGTAAAGCTTGAGATAAGTCGAGCTTGATACTTTTGAGTACTCGCTCAAACATCACGGCGAGATCATCCTGAGGTTTTTCTGGTGAAACCAACAGTAACTTGCAATCATTCGATAACAGAGTCAATTCAGATTCATAACCAGCCAAACGCTCTGGGTGACTTAACTCCCATTGGCTAATGCCCATCTCTTGTAGATATTGCGCGTGTGTTTGTGACATATCTAGCGGTCGTAACCTTTGGTTTGTTGGTATTAATATTCTTCGAGTGAACTTAAACGGTGCTCATTGGGGCTGATACTAACAAAAAATAAAGGAGCATCAAGCTCCTTTATTTAGACTAAATCAGTTTGTATCTTATTGAGTGGTAAATCAGCTTATAAGTCGTTGAACTCTGGGCTGTAAGCAATTTCACCAGAATGCCCAGCAAACGCCCCTTCTACCAACTCAATCGCTTGAAAAGCGCCTTCAGGCACATCCCAAACACAACTCAGGCCAAATTCGCTCGCCGCCTTGAAACCAAAACGACCGTAGTAAGCAGGATCACCGAGTACAACACAGGCTGGGTAACCAAAATCTACCAAAGTAGAAAATGCGTCTTCAACCAGTGATTTGGCAATGCCTTGATTGCGGAACTCTTCTTTCACGGCGAGAGGTGCGAGCCCCTGCCAGTTATGATCGTCACCATCAAGAGTAAGAGGGCTAAACATCAGGTGACCAACCACCTCCCCTTCATCAGAACAAGCCACCAGCGATAGCGTTAAATGGCTATTCTCACGCAAGCTCATAACCAAATTAGCTTCTGCATCCGTTTCAAAAACAGATTTCAATAAACGATCGATGACAAGTATATCTGCCGGTGCTTCAGTTCGAATAAGCATTCATTACCTCACTTTGTGTATCTGGGGATTGTACTCCCTTCTGCACAAAATCAGCTAATTGATTTAACAAAGTTTTCATAGGAGTCGGCAATAAGTCTAAATCGACGCTATCCATCAAATTTTTCACTTCCAAGCCTAGCTCGGTATCGCCCTCAATAGACAGTCGACGTTGGAAGAAAAGCGTATCTGGGTCTTCTTTTCGCCCAGCAATCAACACGAGATCATTTAGATTGCCACTAAAACTCACATCTTCATTGACCTCTTTATCAGCGACAACTAGTTGCTCATTTTTGTAGCTAATACACCAACTTAACCCCATATCTTTTATTGAAACTTTAAGCCACTTGTCTTCTAAGAACTCAAAATCACCATCCTCTAAAGCCTCCTTGAATACATTTTTCAATGCTTCTAATAAGGCTTTTTTTTGTACTGATTTTGGTAATAACTGGACTGGAGATCGCAAAATTGATGCGGCATTTTGAACTAGTTGAGTGCGTATCTTGTTTATCACGTGACTTATCCGTAACTTTGTCAATAATATAGAAAGCATCATAGATGATGTTGAGATCTCAGTTACTGTTATGTATCAAATTAATTCAGTTTGATGCTCGACCTTTAATATATTGATAATCACAGTTATAGTAACTCTGGTCATGAAAATCACAGCGAATCGCTGCACTCACAAGTAAACATCGATAGCTGAACAAAAAGCAATCAATGTTTATCGATAGTGAATATTCAAGCTCTTGGAGAATTGGTAGTACTTTGATGCCTCCCCAGCAACTACAACATTGGTTTACACAGCTTACTGCAAACAGCCCGTTCTTTTTTGCGGTACTTGATGCTCAACATAACTATTTTATGGTGAATGAGCGTTACTGTGATATTGCTGGTTTAAGTAAAACAGAGCTTGTAGGCATGAATGACCGCCAAACCTTGGGCGAGCAATTCTACCAACACCTTAAGCCTTACTATGAGCGTGCATTCAATGGCGAAACAATTGAGGCGGAAATCACCCTAAACGAAACGGCTTTAGACACTAGCCTTCACTTCAGCCTATCTCCGCTTACCAATGGTAAAAAGACTGAATACATCATCTTTCACGCCTTCGATACATCTGAAAACCAAGTACTTGTCCGTTCTTTAGAAGAGTCTGAAGCGAAATTCCA
The DNA here is from genome assembly GCF_041466065.1 of Vibrio sp. 10N.239.312.C11. Classification (NCBI taxonomy): domain Bacteria; kingdom Pseudomonadati; phylum Pseudomonadota; class Gammaproteobacteria; order Vibrionales; family Vibrionaceae; genus Vibrio; species Vibrio sp. 10N.239.312.C11. Next base: position 120,652 of record NZ_JBFSRZ010000005.1, on the reverse strand, counting down.
CAAGCTATCTCACCTGCTCCCAGACGGATTGCTATTAGTTGAAAACGACTACATTCTGTCTTCGAACCCTGCAGCTGCGCGCTTACTTGGTTTTAACTCCACCACAGAATTGATTGGCGAAGAGTTAGGCCGATTATTTATCGATGAACAAACCAAAACAGTCTTTAATAATGACCTCAGCTCCATTATTTCTGAGTCTGGCTTGGTTTGTTTAACGGGTGCTCGATGTGGCTTTGAACGTAAAGTTCAGTTAAATATCGACTCGACGGTCATTCTTGGAAGCAGTACCCAACTCGTACTTATTCAAGACGCTCAAGAAACAACAAAACAATACACACCCGCTAACAGTGAAGATGCCTACATCGATACACTGACTAAGCTCTACAACCGACTTGGGTTTACCAAAAGCCTTGAGCAGTTCATTCACAACAAGACCCCTGTTGTGATGCTCTACTTAGACATCGATAACTTCAAAAATATCAATGACTCACTTGGCCACCACATCGGTGATAAAGTGATTAAAGAGGTCGCATCTCGCTTAAAACGACAACTGCCTCGTCAAGCTATTATTGGCCATTTAGGCGGTGATGAATTTGGTATTATTCTGCCTGAACCTGAACACCCACGAACACCTGAAATACTCTCTGAAAAGATCATATCTCTGATCAACCAACCCTTCGATCTCCACCATTTTAGCAAGCGTTTAGCCTGCTCGATTGGTAGTGTGAGCTTTCCTCACGATGGCAGTGACGCACGTATCTTGCTACAGAATGCTGACACCGCAATGTATGAAGCTAAGGATCGTGGACGCAACCGCCTGATCAAGTTCAACGAACAGATGAACAAAGAAGCGCGAATGCGACTGTGGCTTGAGATAGAACTGCAAAAAGCACTGCAACAGAACGGGCTTGAGGTTTGGTACCAACCAAAAGTAAATGCGCGTGACTTCACCATTAACGGAGCAGAAGCTCTGGTACGTTGGAAACACCCCGTAGAAGGTTATATTAGCCCTGCCGCATTTATTCCTGTAGCGGAACGAGCTGGCCTTATTGAACAACTTGGTCGTGTGGTAATGCGCGAAGTATTTGCCACGGTGAAACGTTGGAAGATGCAAGGTATTTTACCTGGTCGCGTCGCGATCAACCTTTCACCAGAGCAGTTTGGTAATCCAAAATTGATTGATTTCATGGAGAAGTTGCTGCGTTCTACTGAGCTAGATCCAAGTGCGATTACCTTTGAGCTTACAGAAAGTGCCGTAATGAGTGATAGTGAGCACACGCTTCAAATGCTGAACGCGATTAAGAGACTTGGCTTTGCGTTATCCATCGATGACTTTGGTACGGGTTACTCTTCTCTATCTTACCTTGCTCGCTTTCCGATTGATGAGCTTAAAATTGACCGGGCTTTTATCTCAGATATCGATACCTTACCAAAGCAAATTACCGTAATTGAAAACATCATCAACCTTGGGAAATCTCTCGATTTAACCGTGGTTGCAGAGGGTGTCGAAACCAGTGAACAAGCAACCCTGCTGTCTAACCTCAACTGTGGTTCAATTCAAGGTTTCCACTTCTATCGCCCTCAACCAAAACAAGAGGTTGAAGAACTGTTCGCCCAAAACCGTCGTCACAAGAATTAATTAAACACGCCCTCCAACACCAAGCTAAAGCGTAAATTCGCCATTCGTCAGTACCTCAAATGGGGTAAAAGCAGATTTATCCATCTAAACCTGCCTTACATCAATTCCGTCATTCATAATTCTTCATAAAATACTCGCTTCAATTTTATTCTATTGGTAGTGAGCAAATGGAACTCTTATGCCCAGCGGGTAACTTACCTGCTTTGAAAACCGCTATTGATTGCGGTGCGGATGCTGTCTATATCGGATTCAAAGACGATACGAATGCCCGACACTTCGCAGGCCTTAACTTTGCGGGTAAAAAGCTCGATCGTGCTGTGCAGTATGTGCATGACCGCAACAAGAAAATTCACGTTGCCTTAAATACTTTTGCTCACCCAAACGGCTTCGAACGCTGGACTAACGCTGTAGATAACGCCGCCGCACTAGGCGTTGATGCGCTGATCATCGCTGACATTGCGGTGCTCGAGTACGCTGCAAATAAATATCCAGAACTAGAGCTGCACTTATCAGTACAAGCATCTGCGACCAATGCAGCCGCTATCGACTTCTATCATAAAAATTTCAACGTTAAGCGTGTGGTATTGCCGCGCGTATTGTCGATCCATCAGGTCAAACAGCTTTCTCGTAACATCACTTCTGACGTTGACCTCGAAGTATTCGCTTTTGGTAGCTTATGTATCATGGCAGAAGGCCGTTGCTACCTCTCTTCATACATGACGGGTGAATCGCCAAATACGGTTGGGGCATGTTCTCCAGCAAAATACGTTCGCTGGCAAGAAACGGATGGCGGACTTGAATCTCGCTTGAACGAAATCCTTATCGACAAGTATGAAGCAGGTGAGAACGCAGGTTACCCAACGCTATGTAAAGGCCGATTTGAAGCAGAAGTAGATGGTGAGCGAAAGCGTTATCACGCACTTGAAGAGCCAACTAGCCTTAACACACTATCTATGTTGCCTGAGCTTTTCGCCGCGAATGTTGCTTCTGTGAAGATTGAAGGTCGCCAACGTAGCCCTGCTTATGTCGAGCAAGTCACTCGCACTTGGCGCGCAGCCATCGATCGCTACTTAGCGAACCCTGAACAATACCAAGTGGAACAAGCTTGGAATGCGACACTGGCGAATGTATCTGAAGGTACACAAACCACGCTTGGCGCTTACCACCGTAAATGGCAATAGAGCCAAATGGAGAACTCAATGAAATACGCATTAGGCCCTCTACTTTATTTTTGGCCAAAACAAGATGTTGAAAGCTTCTATGAGCAAGCAAAATCAAGCTCTGCCGACATCATCTACCTCGGTGAAGCGGTGTGCTCAAAGCGCCGTGAGATGAAAGCAAAACACTGGATGGACATAGCAAAAGAACTGTCTGATTCAGGTAAGCAAGTGGTACTTTCAACCATGGCATTGCTAGAAGCCCCAAGCGAAGTCAACATCATGAAGAAGTACATTGATAACGGTGACTTCGCCATTGAAGCCAATGATGTATCTGCGATTCAACTGGCAAGTGAAAGTAAGGTGCCTTTTGTTGTTGGCCCTGCGGTGAACACCTACAATGCACGCACTCTGAACCTGTTCTTGAAACAAGGTATGACGCGTTGGTGTATGCCCGTTGAGCTTTCTCGCGAGTGGCTAAGCAACGTAATGACACAGTGCGAAGAGCTTAATATTCGTAATAAGTTCGAAGTAGAAGTGTTTAGCCATGGCTACTTACCTCTTGCTTACTCTGCACGTTGCTTTACAGCCCGAGCAGAGAACAAAGCCAAAGACGATTGCGAAACCTGCTGCATCAAATACCCAACAGGTCTACAGGTCGAAAGCCAAGAAGGCCAATCGGTATTTAACCTTAATGGTATCCAGACGCAATCAGGTTACTGCTATAACCTAGTCAATGATCTACCGAGCATGCATGACTTGGTCGATGTCGTTCGCCTGAGTCCATTGGGTATCGACACTTTCTCTGAAATCAATAACTTCAGAGCCAATGAGCAAGGTCAAAAACCAATGAAGATTGAAAGCCGCCAGTGCAATGGCTACTGGCATCAGCTTGCGGGTTTAGACGTTAAAAACATCTAGTTTCTAGAGTTAAACCCATCAGCCACAGAGACAAAAAGGTCTAGCATTCGCTAGACCTTTTTAATTCTACTTAAGAAATACGACCTATGCCGCCGCTGTATTCATCGGTGAGACATCGAGCTTCTTTACATCTTTGTAGAGCATCACCATCACCACCACGCTTAGCGCAATATTAGACAGTGGGTACGCAACCCAGATCCCCGGCACACCGTACAACTTAGGCATAATGTACAAGAAAGGTAACTGGATAAGCATATTACCTAGCATGACAAACATCGCTTTACTGCCTTTGTTGACCGCCTGATAGTAAGCACCCGCTACCACTAAGAAACCATCAAGCGCCAGTGCAAACATGTGTAATCGAATACCCAACACGGTGTACTCGACTAGCTGAGGTTCATCTGAGTTAAAGACTGACACAAACTCACGTGGGAACGCGTTCAGAAGCAGCACGAACGCCACACCAATCAATACCGAACTCATCATCGCAATCTTAAGTAGCTTACGGATATTCGCTTGGTTACGCGCACCATGGTTATAACTCACCAATGGTTGCATGCCGTTGGCGATGCCTTCAGCTGTGAGATAATAAACCGTCACTATGTAGCCCAAAATCGCGTAAGCACCAATCATCAACTGGTCGCCATATTGAGAGAACAACGCATTGTGCAGCGCAACCATCATCGAACCATACGCATACATAAAGAAGCTTGATGTACCGATAGCGAAGATTTCAGGAATTACCGATAACTTCAGTCTCAGTTCATTCCAACGCAAGCGCAGGTTTGCTCGACGTGAGAAGAAGTAAGCCAGACCCAGACCGGTTACTACAAACTGAGCAATCGCGGTTGCCAGTGCTGCACCTTTCAACTCCCAACCAAACTGAGCAATAAACAGATAATCCAGAGCTATATTGATCACCGCACCGACAATCATCAGTATGGTGGCTAAGTTAGGGCTGTCATCGTTACGCAGTAAAAACGGCATCGCGATCGAACCTAGCGTGAAGACACTCGCGCCAATCAGAATGTGTAAGTATTGCAGGCCAAGTTCATACACTCTCCCTTCTGCGCCCTGCCAAAGCAAGAAGTTATCAGCAAACAAAAACAGCAATGCAGAAACAATAGGTGTTATCGCCAACAACAAGGTTAAACCTGTTGCTAAGATCTCCTTAGCGCCTTGAGTATCTTTTTCACCTTGGCGAATCGAGACAAGCGCACCTGTACCTACACCCACCAACATACCAATACCGAGAATCGAACCAATCACAGGCCACGCAACATTGATACCTGCAAGTCCATCAGCCCCCACATAGCGGCCAATGAAGATGCCATCCACCACTTGGTAAAGGCCATTAACCAACATGGCAGCCACAGTAGGGATTGTGTATCGCCAAAACTGGCGACTAATTGAGTTACTCATTTCTTACTCTACTTTCATCTGTGAGTCGCATATCAACAAGATATGACTCGAAAAATTAGTTAACAAGGCTAACTAAATATCTAAATTATTTACTTCAAAGCTTTATTTAATAATAGGTTTAGCTGCTGAGACTCTTGCTCAGACAAACGACTTTCCAATATCTGTGCCATGACCTGATAGATCTTACTTTCTTCTTCTAAGCCGAGTTCAGCTTTGCTGGTCAATACGACCAACTTAGACCTCGCATCTTCGAGCGAAGCTTTACGCTCAACAAGCCCCTTTCTCTCTAGTCTCTGAACCATAGTGGTTGCTGAAGGCTTTGTAACCTGCATCTCAATCGCAAGATCAGTCAATCGGATCGGTTCAGGAGAAGATTGAATGACCTTCAAATAGTCATACTCATTGAAGCTCAATTGGCAAATAGGATCTTCATTTACCTGAGTTCGCCATATCTTAGAGGCGAAGCGCTCAATCTTTTCTAAATTCTGGTTCAGCATACTCACCTAATCAAGAATCGCATTTAGTTAGCAAGGCTAACTATTTTATTATTATTTAAATCAAAAGCAATCAAAAACGAGCCCCCCTTTTTTTGTTTATAAAAACGGAGCATAAAAAAGGAGCATAAAAAAACCGCTGACAGGCAGCGGTTCTTCGGAATCAAAATATATCGCTTACTTTGTGCCGGCTTTTTCTTCGGCCTCAGCCAACTTAACTTTTGCTAAGTGCTCGGCTTTAAGAGTAGTAAATATACGGCTTAGCTCTAAGAAAGAGTAACGATGCTCTACATATTCATACACATTGAAAGACACTGACAACTTGTACAGAGAGATCGCATTCGCGTAGTCCCCATTCATGTGGTAACGCTTAGCAAGGTAGAAATATGTCTCAGTTAGACGCTGCGCAAGTAACGTGTTGTCACGAGTACCGGTCAAGATGGCCTTAAAAGCCTGCTCTTCAGTAATGTCATCAAGCATAATCGCGACTAATACCCAACCCCACTGCTCATCACGGCTCTCGTAACGTTTTTGCAAATCAAGCTTGGCTTGCTCTGGGGTGAGTTCGTGCTGAATGATATACAACCAAAGCGCACGGAATGGATCACTTGGATCATCAGTATAATGCTTCGTCATCTCTTCATTGGCTAAATCATAACGTTCGCCGTAGTAGAGTGCGATAGAGCGATTTCTTTCTGCGTAAGAGTTTGCAGGATCAAGCTCTAACGTAGAATCAAAAGATTCATAAGCGGCATCAAACTCCCCTACTTGCGTAAAGTAAACACCCAAAAGGTTGAAGATATCAGGTTGAGCGGGGTTCAATGAAAGAGACTGATTGAAATCAAGGCGTGCTAAATCACGCAGGCCAACACTGTCGTAGTAGTTACCACGTTCAAACAGCATCTTAGATCGAACTTCATCGTTCAAGTCCGGGCGCTGTAATAATTGACTAAGACGTGCAATTTGAACCTCTTGCTGAACGCTTGGTTGCAGCGGCACAGCCATTGGTGGATAAACCCAACGTGAGGTGTTATCTGATGTTGTCGCACAACCTGTCAGTACAAGCAGTAAACACATACTCGCGGTTTGAAACCATTTCACAAATAATTACTCCTGTTATGACCGCAATAAAAAAGGGGAGCGATATGCTCCCCTTTATAACATGCTTTTTTACCAATGGGTTAGAAATCACTAAAAAGCGATAGTCCCATTAATAGGCTAAGAATTACTCAGCAGCAGGTGCTTCGCCTTCAGCTGGCGTTTCAACTGCTTCTTTCATGCTTAGACGTACACGGCCTTGACGGTCAATTTCAAGAACCTTAACTGGTACTTCTTGACCTTCAGTTAGGTAGTCAGACACTTTCTCAACGCGCTTATCAGCGATTTGAGAGATGTGTACTAGACCATCTTTACCTGGAAGGATAGTAACGAATGCACCGAAGTCAGCTAGACGAGCAACTTTACCTTGGTAAATGCGGCCAACTTCAACTTCAGCAGTGATCTCTTCGATACGACGGATAGCTTCTTTAGCAGCTGCGCCTTCAGTAGCAGCAATCTTGATTGTGCCATCGTCTTCGATTTCGATTGTAGTACCCGTTTCTTCACAAAGAGCACGGATAACTGCGCCGCCTTTACCGATAACATCTTTGATCTTATCAGAGCTGATTTTCATTGTGTGGATACGTGGAGCGAATTCAGAGATATCTTCACGAGCACCAGAGATAGCTTCATCCATTACAGAAAGGATGTGCTTACGTGCACCTTGCGCTTGGTTAAGAGCAATTTGCATGATCTCTTTAGTGATACCTTCGATCTTGATGTCCATTTGAAGTGCAGTGATACCAGCGTTAGTACCTGCTACTTTAAAGTCCATATCACCTAGGTGATCTTCGTCGCCAAGGATGTCAGAAAGAACAACGAAATCGTCGCCTTCTTTAACAAGACCCATTGCGATACCCGCAACAGAAGCTTTGATTGGAACACCAGCATCCATAAGTGCTAGAGATGTACCACATACAGAAGCCATTGAAGAAGAACCGTTAGATTCTGTGATTTCCGATACAACACGAACTGTGTATGGGAATTCGTCAACAGAAGGCATTACTGCTTGGATACCACGTTTAGCAAGCTTACCGTGACCAATTTCACGACGCTTAGGAGAGCCAACGAAACCAGTCTCACCTACACAGTATGGAGGGAAGTTGTAGTGTAGAAGGAAGTTGTCTTTCTTCTCACCCATTAGGCTGTCGATGATTTGTGCATCACGTTGTGTACCAAGCGTTGCAGTAACAAGTGCTTGAGTTTCACCACGAGTGAATAGAGAAGAACCGTGTGTACGTGGAAGAACACCAGTACGTACGTCTAGCGCACGAACCATGTCTTTTTCACGGCCATCGATACGTGGGTTGCCAGCAATAATGCGGCTACGTACTACGTTTTTCTCTAGAGAACCAAGCATGCCGCGGATTTCGCGCTCATCTAGGTTTTCGTCTTGTGCAATTAGAGCTTCAACAGTGTCGTTCTTGATTGCGCCAACTTGCTCGTAACGAGCCATTTTCTCAGTGATCTGGTACGCGTCAGATAGACGTGTTTCAGCTTGCTCAGCAACTTTAGCTTTAAGCTCAGTGTTAACTGCTGGCGCTTCCCAGTTCCAAGATGGAGTTGCAACTTCAGCAGCAAACTCGTTGATTGCTTTGATTACAACTTGTTGTTGGTCGTGACCGTAAACAACAGCTGAAAGCATTTCTTCTTCAGATAGGTTATCTGCTTCAGATTCAACCATAAGTACTGCGCCTTCTGTACCAGACACAACTAGGTCTAGTTTAGAGTTTTCAAGCTCAGTATTTGATGGGTTAAGAACAAGTTCGCCGTCGATGTGACCAACACGTGCAGCACCGATAGGACCATTGAATGGAGCTCCAGAGATAGCAAGTGCAGCAGACGTTGCGATCATAGTGATCATGTCTGGATTTACGTCAGGGTTGATAGAAACAACCGTAGCGATAACTTGAACTTCGTTTTTAAACGCACTTGGGAAAAGTGGACGAATTGGACGGTCAATTAGACGAGCTGTTAGTGTTTCGCCTTCAGATGGACGACCTTCGCGCTTGAAGAAACCACCAGGGATTTTACCCGCAGCGTATGTACGCTCTTGGTAGTTAACTGTTAGAGGGAAGAAATCTTGACCCGCAACAGCTTCTTTTTTAGCAACAACAGAAACGAATACTGATGTATCGTCCATAGTCGCCATTACAGCAGCAGTAGCTTGACGTGCCATTACGCCCGTTTCTAGAGTAACGGTGTGGTTACCGTACTGGAATGACTTTACAACTGGTTTTTCAAACATTGTATATCCTTCATCTGAAAATCTCTTTTCAGAATAAGTGAATGAATGCTCAGCAATAACTAATCGCGACTAGTAAAAAAAGACGAGAAGTTCAATCAGACTAAACATCTGCTTTTAATAGTCGCGACCTATTGGCCGACATCTGTGACTGTTATTGTTGAGCTAATTAGGGTGCGAAATAATCAAACAATTATTCGCGTGCGAGAGTATAAACTATTTTCTTGGTAAGAGACATTTTCACGATTAAAAATCAGGTTAACCGCACAGAGAACCTTCATTTTTAACATTAAAAATATAACAGGCACAAAAAAAGGAGCATAAATGCTCCTTTTCTTCAAACTGTCTTTGCAGACATCGCTATTAGCGACGTAGGCCTAGACGCTTGATTAGGTCTTGGTAACGAGTAAGGTTTTTGCCTTTCAAGTAATCAAGAAGCTTACGACGGCTAGAAACCATACGTAATAGACCACGACGGCTGTGGTGATCGTGTTTGTGCGCTTTGAAGTGACCTTGTAGGTGGTTGATAGAAGCAGTAAGTAGTGCTACTTGTACTTCTGGTGAACCTGTGTCGCCTTCAGATTGTGCGTATTCTGCAACGATTGCTGCTTTAGTTTCTGCATTCAGAGACATAAATCTCTCCTGATAAGAGTAAGTTTATATTTGTAGCAGCCAATCTCTGATTCAGCCGCTACGCGAGCCGAGGATTATAGGGAAGTTTACGAGTTGGTGCAATAACAATCGAACTGATGAAAAACGAAAAAAGCGAACCATTAAAATTAAGGGCTCGCTTTCTATATTATTGATTCGCTTTTCCAGGCTAAGCGCCAATACCTAACTAGGTTTCAGCGTTATGCTTGTGGCTCTTCATCTCTGAAAACAACCAAACGCTTCGGTGCAACTCGGCCATCTTCAGCAATCTGAGCAACACCAACAAACAGTTTCTCTTCACCACTTGTCATGCGAACCGTACCTTCAGTTGGCGCACCAGAAACCTGAACGGGCATACCGTGCTGAACTAGGTCAGTCAGTTCCGCGTTTAAGTTAACTTCTGGTAAGTCTTCAACGGCTGTGTCCATTGGCATTAATAGTGGATCAAGCAGTTCTTTGGGTGCAATTTCTTGCGCCTGCGCTTGCTCTAGGATCTCGTTCAACTGCTCCAAAGTCACCATACGATCGTACGGATACTTAGCGACACCAGTACGGCGAAGCATGGTCACGTGGGCACCACAACCTAGCATTTCACCAAGATCGTCGGTAATTGTGCGGATGTAAGTGCCTTTTGAACAATGCACTTCCATCTCAACTTCATCACCTTCAAAGCGAAGTAGTTCAATAGAGTAAACAGTGATCTTACGAGATTCGCGAGGCACCTCGATACCTGCACGTGCGTATTCATACAAAGGCTTACCTTGATACTTCAATGCTGAGAACATTGATGGAATCTGGTCGGTTTCCCCTTTGAAGCTTGCAATGCAGCGTTCAAGTTGCTCTTGAGTCACGTTAACATCTCGTGTCTCTACCACTTCACCATCAGAGTCAGAGGTATTGGTACGCTCACCAAGCTTAGCGATTACTACGTAGCGCTTGTCAGAATCCAATAGAAACTGAGAAAACTTCGTTGCTTCACCAAGACAAATTGGCAGCATGCCAGTCGCAAGAGGATCAAGAGCACCGGTGTGCCCTGCCTTCTCTGCAAAGTAAATACGTTTTACTTTTTGCAGTGCATCATTAGACGAAATGCCCGTTGGCTTATCTAACAGAATTACCCCGTTGATAGGGCGACCTTTACGACGGCGAGCCATTACTCTTCGCCCTTAGACTGAGTTTCGTCAGTACGGCCAGACTCTTCTTGCTTACGCTTATCGTCGTTTAAAACTTCACTTACTAAGTTAGACATACGCATGCCTTCTACTAGTGTGTTGTCGTAAGTAAAACGCACTTCAGGCGTTAGACGGTGACGAATACGCTTACCAAGAGCCATACGAACTGGCACTTCATGCTCTTTAAGAGCAGCAAGACATGATTCAGGTGTTTGCTCACCGATACATAGGAAAGTAACGAACACTTTTGCGTAAGCAAGGTCACGAGACACTTCTACGTCTGAGATAGTTACCATACCGATACGTGAGTCACGAACTTCACGTTGTAGGATAAGCGCAAGCTCTTTTTGAAGCTGCTGAGACACACGTTGTGTGCGGCTAAATTCTTTTGACATTTTCTTTTCTCACTTAGAAAGATGGGGGGCTTGGTAATTACCAGCCCCCCATGGTGTATTCAACAACCGATTACCTTATTACCTTTATTAGTAATGTTAGTAACCTTAGTCAATATGTCGAGTCGTACAGACTGATTAGTCTAGAGTACGTTTAACCTCAACGATTTCGAATACTTCGATCTGGTCACCAACGCGAACGTCGTTGTAGTTCTTAACGCCAACACCACACTCGTAACCATTCTTAACTTCTTGAACGTCATCTTTAAAGCGACGAAGTGACTCTAGTTCACCTTCGTAGATAACAACGTTTTCACGAAGTACACGGATTGGGTTGCTACGCTTAATCGTACCTTCAGTAACGATACAACCAGCGATTGCACCAAGTTTAGGCGACTTAAATACGTCACGAACTTGTGCAAGACCAATGATTTCTTGACGGAATTCAGGAGCAAGCATACCGCCCATTGCCTGTTTAACTTCGTCAATCAGTTGGTAGATGATTGAGTAGTAACGTAGATCTAGGTTTTCGTTCTGAACTGTATTACGCGCAGTTGCGTCAGCACGAACGTTGAAACCAAGGATGATAGCGTTAGAAGCTGCAGCAAGCGTTGCGTCAGTTTCAGTAATACCACCAACACCAGAACCTACGATGTTCACTTTAACTTCGTCAGTTGACAGTTTCAGTAGAGAGTCAGCAATCGCTTCTACAGAACCTTGAACGTCAGCTTTAAGTACAACGTTAAGTTCAGCAACTTCGCCTGCCGTCATGTTCGCGAACATGTTCTCTAGTTTCGCTTTTTGTTGGCGAGCTAGTTTAACATCACGGAATTTACCTTGACGGTAGTTTGCAACTTCACGCGCTTTACGCTCATCACGTACAACAGTCGCTTCATCACCTGAAGCAGGAACGCCAGAAAGACCTAGAATTTCTACAGGGATAGATGGACCTGCAGTTTCGATGTCTTTACCGTTTTCATCACGCATTGCACGAACACGGCCGTACTCTTGACCACAAAGAACGATATCGCCTTTGTTTAGAGTACCAGACTGAACTAGTACTGTTGCAACTGGACCACGACCTTTATCAAGGCGAGATTCAACAACAACACCAGATGCCATGCCTTCTTTAACCGCTGTAAGTTCAAGAACTTCAGACTGAAGAAGGATAGACTCTAGAAGACCATCAATGTTTGTACCCTGTTTTGCAGAGATGTGAACGAAGATGTTCTCACCGCCCCATTCTTCAGGAATAACGTCGTATTGAGCTAGCTCATTCTTAACGTTGTCTGGGTTTGCACCCTCTTTGTCGATCTTGTTCACAGCAACAATCAGAGGAACGCCTGCCGCTTTTGCGTGCTGGATTGCTTCGATTGTTTGTGGCATTACGCCATCGTCTGCAGCAACAACAAGTACAACGATATCTGTCGCTTGAGCACCACGAGCACGCATAGCAGTAAAGGCCGCGTGTCCAGGAGTATCAAGGAACGTGATCATGCCGTTGTCAGTATCTACGTGGTAAGCACCAATGTGCTGCGTGATACCGCCAGCTTCGCCAGAAGCAACGTGTGCTTTACGAATGTAGTCAAGTGTTGAAGTTTTACCGTGGTCAACGTGACCCATGATAGTAACAACAGGAGCACGACCTTCAGCGATAGCATCGCTATCACGGTCAGCTAGTACTGCTTCTTCAAGTTCGTTTTCTTTACGTAGGATTACCTTGTGACCCATTTCTTCAGCAACAAGTTGTGCTGTTTCTTGGTCGATCACTTGGTTGATAGTCGCCATAGCGCCCATCTTCATCATTACTTTGATAACTTCAGTTGCTTTAACTGACATTTTGCTAGCCAGTTCAGAAACAACGATAGTTTCGCCGATAGCAACGTCAGATTTTGCAACAGTCGCTGACTTATCGAAGCCTTGCTGCATTGAAGTTGGTTTAGCAAGCTTACCTTTACCGCCACGACCACGTTGGTTACGACCACCACGGTTATTGCCAGGCTGAGTTGCTGGAGCTGGTTTCTTCTTGCGACGACGAGGTGCTTTCTCATCTTTTTTGTCTGCCGCATCTTCAGCTTCACGAGCGTAAGTAGAAGTCGTCACATGGTAATCCGCAGATTTCTCTTGCTCTTTCTTCTTCTTCTCTTCTTCAGACCAACGTTCTTGGTTCTCTTCTGCTAACTTACGAGCTTCTTCAACAAGCTTAGCTGCTTCAGCTTCGGCTTTACGAGTTGCTTCTTGCTCTTGACGAGCTTTAAGTTCATCCGCTTCTTTTTTCGCTTGTGCGTTAGCGTCTGCATTTTTTGAATTCATGTCTTTTTTAGCCTTTTCAGCTTGTGCGCGTTGAGCCTTCTCTTCAGCTTCACGTTTTGCATCCGCTTCACGTGTTACTTTTGCTTCGGCTTCGCGCTGTGCTTTCTCTGCAGCATCACGTTTCGCTTGCTCTTCAGCATCGCGTTGTGCTTTCTCTTCCGCTTCACGATTAGCTACTTCCTCAGCTTCACGTTTCGCTTCATCTTCAATAGTGCTGCGCTTCACGTAAGTACGCTTTTTACGTACCTCAACTTGAACATCCTTACTCTTACCGCCTCCAGCGGCAACACTTAGCGTGCTGCGGGTCTTGCGTTGAAGAGTTAAACGAGTCGGTTCTGTTTCACCAGAAGTATCGCCGTGCTCCTTTTTAAGGTGCGTTAGCAATGTTTGCTTCTCTGAATCAGTCACTTGGTCCGACCCTGCTTTCTTCATGCCTGCATCAGCAAGTTGTTCAATTAAGCGGTCAACTGGCGTACCAATCTCTTCACTCAGTGCTTTAACTGTTAATTGTGTCATACCGCTCTCTCTCCTTGCTGAATTATTCTTCGTCGCCGAACCAACAGATGTTACGCGCAGCCATAATTAGCTCGCCTGCACGCTCTGCAGTTAGGTCTTCGATGCCTTCTAGTTCATCAACGCCTTGGTCAGCTAGGTCTTCCAATGTCGCAACGCCTTTTGCTGCTAGCTTGTAAGCCATTTCACGCTCAAGACCTTCAAGTGCAAGTAGGTCTTCAGCTGGCTCAACACCATCGAAAGTTTCTTCTTTCGCTAGCGCTAGAGTTGTCAGTGCGTCTTTCGCGCGGTTACGCAATTCTTCAACGATACCTTCATCTAGACCATCTACTTCAAGAAGCTCGTTCACAGGAACGTAGGCTACTTCTTCAAGCGTAGAGAAGCCTTCTTCAACAAGCATTTGAGCAAAGTCTTCTTCGATATCTAGGTGCTTCATGAAGTTTTCAATAGAAGCAACAGCTTCTTCTTGGTGCTTCTTCTCTAGATCAGCAACAGTCATTACGTTCAGTTCCCAACCAGTAAGTTGAGACGCTAGACGTACGTTTTGACCGCTACGACCGATAGCTTGCGCTAGGTTGTCAGCTTCAACCGCGATGTCCATTGAGTGCGTATCTTCATCAACGATGATAGAAGCAACATCAGCAGGAGCCATTGCATTGATAACGAATTGCGCCGGATTATCATCCCAAAGCACGATATCGATACGCTCACCGCCAAGGTCGTTAGATACAGCTTGTACACGTGCGCCACGCATACCAACACACGCACCAACAGGGTCAATACGTTTGTCGTTTGTTTTAACGGCGATTTTAGCACGAGAACCAGCGTCACGTGCAGCACCTTTAAGTTCAATTAGCTCTTCACCAATCTCAGGCACTTCAACACGGAATAGTTCAGCTAGCATTTCTGGCTTAGAACGAGTAACAAAAAGCTGGAAACCACGAGCTTCTGGTTTAACTGCGTATAGAAGACCACGAACACGGTCACCTGGACGGAAGTTTTCACGAGGAAGTTGGTCATCACGAAGGATTACCGCTTCAGCATTGTTACCTAGATCTAGAATCACTGTGTCACGGTTAACTTTCTTAACTGCGCCAGTGACTAGCTCGCCTTCGTTATCAATAAACTGTTCAACGATTTGAGCGCGTTCAGCTTCACGTACTTTCTGTACGATAACTTGCTTAGCTGTTTGAGTCGTAATACGGTCAAACGTTACTGATTCGATATCATCTTCGATGAAACCGCCAAGTTCGATCTCTGGATCATCGTACTTTGCAGCTTCAATAGAGATTTCTTTTGTTGGGAATTCAACTTCCTCAACAGCTTCCCAACGGCGGAAAGTTTCGAAATTACCCGTTTTACGGTCAATCTCAACACGAACTTCGATTTCTAGTTCGCTTTTCTTTTTTGTTGCCGTTGCAAGCGCGATTTCAAGCGCTTCAAAAATACGCTCACGAGGAACTGCTTTCTCATTAGAAACAGCTTCTACTACCGCCAAAATTTCTTTGTTCATTAATCTAGCCTCTTAAGCTCTTCTCTCTAGGAGAACTAAAATTTAGGGATCAGGTTAGCTTTCGCAATATTGCTCAGGACGAATTCTTCTTCTTGTCCTTCAACCAATACTTTCACTGTCTCGCCTTCGATAGATTGGATATCACCTTTCCATTTACGACGGTTGCCGACAGCCATTTTCAAAACGATGCTTACCTCGTGACCAATAAATTGTTGGTAATGCTCAGCTTTGAACAGTGGTCTCTCTAAACCTGGTGAAGACACTTCAAGGTTATAAGCCACTGAAATTGGATCTTCAACGTCCATTACGGCACTTACTTGGTGACTAACTTCAGAGCAATCATCTACATTGATACCATTTGGTGAATCGATGTAAATGCGTAGCGTTGAGTGCTCACCAGCACGAATAAATTCTAATCCAACTAACTCATAACCTGATGCTGCTACTGGAGCGTCAAGCATTTCAGTAAGTTGTCTTTCTAAACCAGTCATTTAACCACTCCAGAAACAAAAAAAGGGCTCAAAGCCCAATTTAAATTCCAAGCAAACATTATCATCTAAATGCATTTATAAATGCTTAGATAACAAAAAACCCCGTATAAGCCGGGGTTTTTGTTGCTGGACCCTTATATGTTAAGTGTCATCATATTTGATATCACACTTAACTCACAGTGAGGTTCACACTGTGCAAACTTGCTACCAATACAAGCTATATAATAGCATTGAAATTGGTTGCGGGAGCCGGATTTGAACCGACGACCTTCGGGTTATGAGCCCGACGAGCTACCAAACTGCTCCATCCCGCGTCCGACTTGTGAGCATTATACGCCCAACAAGATGTTTTACAAGTTTGTAAACATGGTGCCGAGAGAGGGACTCGAACCCTCACACCCTAAGGCACTAGCACCTCATGCTAGCGTGTCTACCAATTTCACCATCTCGGCATCAAATCTTTACAGATTATTGTGGAATTTCGTCGCCTTGCGCCGGAACTTCACTCACTGCATCTTCAGCTTGTTGAATCACCTGACCTTGAGTCGGGTCAATCCACTGTGACTCAGTTTTATGTGTAGACATATTACCAAGCACTAAGCTAAGGATAAAAAATGTAGTTGCAAAAATTGCAGTCATTCGGGTAAGGAAATTTCCTGAGCCACCAGCACCAAACACAGTGTTTGAAGCGCCAGCACCGAAAGAGGCTCCCATATCTGCGCCTTTACCTTGTTGAATCAACACTAGGCCAATTACACCAAGCGCTGCCAACAGGTAAATCACAAGTAGAACTGTAAACATTTTTCCACCTATGTTCCTAATTGTTGAGCCAGCGCCGTTCAAAAAACTATTTTTAAGAACAAGGCTAGCGACCTCCTAACTGAAGGCCGAGCAATACTAGCGAATGCGGCGATGACTGACAAGGGGAATTTACTAAAAAATAAGCCTTTACCAAGCAAGTGGTCAAAAAAAGGGCAAAAGGGACACAAAACTCATTTGCGCCCCTTTTTAATCATCACATAACTAAAACCCGGCCCCCACAAGTGAGACCGACTTTGCATGTTACGGCAAATGTTTTATTAGCAATTCGCTTTTACTGCATCAGCAATTTTCAGTGCAGAACTCTGAACAAGTTCAGCATCTTCACCTTCGACCATTACGCGCAGTAGTGGCTCAGTACCCGATTTGCGTAATAGCACACGACCTTTCTCACCGAGTTCCGTCTCGACTTCAATAACAGCTGCTTTCACAGCCTCTGCTTCTAGTGGGTTTGAATCACCACTGAAACGAACATTTTCTAGAACTTGAGGGTATAACGTCATACCTTGAGAAAGCTCATTCAGTGTCATTTCACTATCGACAACTGAGGCTAATACTTGCAGAGCAGCAACGATAGCATCACCTGTCGTCACTTTATCTAATAGGATAACGTGCCCCGAATTCTCAGCACCGATCTTCCAGCCTTTAGCTAGAAGTTGTTCCATAACGTAACGGTCGCCGACAGCAGCACGTACAAACGGAATACCTAACTGCTTAAGGCCGTTTTCCATCCCAAGGTTGGTCATTAGCGTACCAACAACGCCGCCTTTCAACTCACCACGACGCAGTGCATCGCGAGCAATAATGTAAGCAATTTGGTCACCATCAACTTTATTGCCTAGCTCGTCAACCATGATGATGCGGTCACCATCACCATCAAAGCCAAGACCTAACGCCGCTTTTTCTTCAAGCACTTTAGCTTGCAGAGCGCGCACATCAGTCGCACCGACTTCGTGGTTGATGTTAGTTCCATTTGGCTCCACACCAATCGCAACAACCTCAGCACCCAGCTCTTTAAATACAGCAGGCGCAATGTGGTAAGTCGCACCATGCGCGCAATCCACCACAATTTTCATACCCGCTAGCGTCATTTTGTGTGGGAATGTACTTTTACAAAATTCAATATAACGGCCTGCTGCATCATTTAGGCGTACCGCTTTACCTAATTCGGAAGATTCCACGCACTCGATATCTTTGTCTAGCTCAGCTTCGATGGCGAGTTCAATCTCATCCGACAATTTAGTACCTTCAGACGAGAAGAACTTGATGCCGTTGTCATAGAAGGGGTTGTGCGATGCAGAGATAACAATTCCCGCTTCAGCACGGAAAGTTTGTGTTAGGTAGGCAACAGCCGGTGTCGGCATTGGTCCCGTAAACGTGGCTTGAAGACCAGCAGCAGCTAAGCCAGCTTCTAAAGCAGACTCAAGCATGTAGCCAGAAATACGAGTATCTTTACCAATGATCACTTTCTTTGTGCCCTGCTTTGCAAGAACACGACCAGCAGCCCAGCCAAGCTTCAAAACAAAATCAGGTGTGATTGGGTACTGGCCCACTTTTCCACGTACACCATCTGTGCCGAAGTAACGTCTTTTATCAGACATATTGATTTTCCTTAATTATGATTAGTGATTGTTATTCATCACTTCGATTATCTTCATCGCTTCCAATGTATCTTCTACGTCGTGAACGCGAATAATTTGAGCACCTTTCATCGCAGCAATGGTGGCGCAAGTAACACTTCCTACCATGCAATCTACTGGTGCTTTGTCTAGCAGTTTAAAGATCATCGATTTTCTCGACATTCCCGCCAAGACAGGCAAACCAAGCGTATGAAATTTTTCAAGGTGTGCTAATAGGTGGTAATTATGCTCTATCGTTTTACCAAAGCCAAAGCCAGGATCTAAAATAAGTTGATCTTTAGGTATACCTACGGACTCACAAGCCTCAGCCCTTTCTTTTAAAAAGTCTTCAACATCAGTGAAAACATCGTCATAACTAGGGTTAGCTTGCATGTTTCTTGGCTGGCCTTTCATGTGCATCAAACAAACTGGAACTTGAGCTTGAGCAGCAGCCTCTAAAGCGCCCGGCTCTTGCAGAGCTCGCACATCATTGATCAAGTCAGCACCCGCTTCAACGGCTTGACGCATCACATCCGCTTTGCTGGTATCAATCGAGATCCAAACATCAAACTTGGCGCGAATCGCTTTAATCGCAGGGATAACTCGAGCTAACTCTTCCTCTAAGGACACCTCTGGAGCACCCGGACGAGTCGACTCACCACCAATATCAATAATGCTAACGCCAGCCTGAATCATTCGCTCTGCTTGCAGTAAAGCATTATCTAATGAATTGAATTTTCCGCCATCAGAGAAAGAGTCAGGCGTAACATTGAGGATACCCATCACATGTGGGCGGTCTAAAACGAGCGTTTTATTGTGTGCTTTTAATATCATGGAAGGTGGGTCTTAAAGGTAAAAAATATCTTGGCCTAGAAACAGAAAAACCCTGAGCGTACTCAGGGTTTTAATTAATAGCTTAGCGATTAAGAATCTTTGTTTTGAGCGTCATCTGATTCAGATTTAGCTTCTTCAACTGTCGACTCTTCAGCTTTTGGCTCGGCTTCGGCTTTCTCTTCTGATTTAGCTTCAGGTTTAGCTTCTTCCTTTGCAGGTTCTGCTTTCGCCTGGTCACCCCAACCAGCAGGCTCACGAATGTCGTCTTTGCGTTCCATCAAGTCATCAATCTGACCTGCATCAATCGTTTCAAACTTCATTAGCGCATCTTTCATCGAGTGCATGATATCCATGTTCTCTTCAAGAATCTGTTTCGCACGAGCATAGTTACGGTCGATAAGAATACGAATTTCTTCATCGATTAATCTAGTTGTATCGTCAGAAACATGCTTTGCTTGGCTCATGCCGCGACCTAGGAAAACTTCGCCTTCTTCTTCAGCATAAAGAAGAG
Source organism: Vibrio sp. 10N.239.312.C11 (assembly GCF_041466065.1). Taxonomy (NCBI): domain Bacteria; kingdom Pseudomonadati; phylum Pseudomonadota; class Gammaproteobacteria; order Vibrionales; family Vibrionaceae; genus Vibrio; species Vibrio sp. 10N.239.312.C11. The sequence continues at coordinate 100,848 of NZ_JBFSRZ010000005.1, read as the reverse complement.
GACCTAGCTTTTCAGAGAAGCCCCACTGCGTAACCATCTTACGAGCAATATCTGTTGCACGTTCGATATCGTTAGACGCACCAGTCGAAACCTTGTCTTTACCGTAGATAAGTTCTTCAGCAAGACGACCACCGTACAAGCTAGAGATCATTGATTCTAGATGTTGGCGAGACATGCTTACGCGATCTTGCTCTGGTAGATACATAGTCACACCAAGTGCACGACCACGTGGGATGATTGATACTTTGTACACTGGATCGTGTTCAGGTACCAAACGACCAACAATTGCGTGACCTGCTTCGTGGTAAGCCGTTGACTCTTTCACTTCCTCAGACATCACCATTGAACGGCGCTCTGCACCCATCATGATTTTGTCTTTCGCAAGTTCAAACTCAACCATCGATACATTGCGTTTGTTACCACGAGCAGCAAATAGAGCCGCTTCGTTAACAAGGTTCGCAAGGTCTGCACCAGAGAAACCAGGAGTACCACGAGCAATCAGAGATGGTTCAACATCACCTGATAGTGGCACTTTACGCATGTGTACTTTAAGAATCTGTTCACGACCACGTACATCAGGTAGACCAACCACAACTTGACGGTCAAAACGACCAGGACGAAGTAATGCAGGGTCTAGTACGTCTGGACGGTTAGTCGCAGCGATAACAATAATACCTTCGTTACCTTCGAAACCATCCATCTCAACCAGCATTTGGTTAAGTGTTTGCTCACGTTCATCGTGACCACCACCAACACCAGCGCCACGTTGACGACCTACCGCATCGATTTCATCGATAAAGATGATACAAGGCGCTGCTTTCTTCGCTTGTTCGAACATGTCACGCACACGAGATGCACCAACACCAACAAACATTTCAACGAAGTCAGAACCAGAGATAGTAAAGAACGGTACTTTCGCTTCACCAGCAATCGCTTTTGCAAGCAATGTCTTACCCGTACCAGGAGGACCGACCAACAGGATACCTGTCGGGATCTTACCACCAAGCTTTTGGAAGCGGCTTGGGTCACGAAGGTAATCCACAAGCTCTTTCACGTCTTCTTTTGCTTCGTCACAACCAGCAACATCAGCAAACATCGTTTTGATTTGTTCTTCGCTCATCATTCGAGCTTTGCTCTTACCAAAAGACATTGCGCCTTTACCGCCGCCACCGCCTTGCATTTGACGCATGAAGAAAATCCACACACCAATCAGTAAGATCATTGGGAACCATGAAATGAAGATAGTGCCAAGCAGGCTCTGCTCTTCAGGTGGTGTACCCTGAACTTTTACGTTTTGATTAATTAAGTCATCAAGTAGCTTTTGATCATAAACAGGCATGTAAGTTACATACTTAGAACCACCACCACGACGTGTGAAGGTGATTTCGCTGTTATTGAACTGTGCGTCTTGAATCTGGCCTTGGCCAACTTCCTGTACAAACGTGGTGTAATCTACTGCTCTGCCGTTACTTTCCCCAGGGCCGAAGCTCTGGAATACCGACATCAACACTACCGCGATAACAAGCCACAGAATTAAATTTTTTGCCATGTCACTCAAGGTGTAAGCCTCTCGATAACTAATTGTAATTAAAGGTAGGGTACTACAGTTTGTAACCTGTAGCCATGTTGTTAACTCTCACTCTTGGAAGAGAATCGTTAACCTTTGTAACCAGTTGCTACGATAAACACTTCACGAGAGCGAGCTCGAGAAGAGTCGGGTTTTCTAACTTTGACTGTTTTAAACATCTCACGGACGTCCTTAACATATTGGTCAAACCCTTCGCCTTGGAATACTTTTACAACAAAACTACCATTGGTAGCTAGAACTTGTCGACACATATCCAAAGCTAATTCAACTAAATACATAGCTCTTGGCTGATCCACAGAATTGTTGCCTGCTATATTAGGTGCCATATCAGACATCACGACATCAACCATGTTTGGTTGTATACGTTCCAGCAACGCATCTAGCACAGCTTCTTCGCGGAAATCGCCTTGTAAAAAGCTCACTCCAGCAATCGGATCCATTGGTAACAAGTCACACGCAATGATTTGACCGTTGTCTCCGATAATCTTAGCAGCATATTGAGACCAACCGCCAGGCGCTGCACCCAAATCCACAATGGTCATCCCTGGAGTCAGCAATTTATCTTTCGTTTGAATCTCTTCCATTTTGAAATAAGCACGCGAACGATAGCCTTTTTTTCTGGCTTCATTTGCGTACTTGTCGTCGAAGTGTTCCTTCAACCAACGGCCTGAACTGGCCGAGTGTTTCTGTTTGCTCATTGGATACCTAAATTGGAGGAAAGTACTAATTGCTGAATAAATTATAGTCTTCAGCTTTAGATGGCGTTAAAATAGGTTTTTTCAACCCTAATACTAAATAAAATTGGCCGCGTAATGAACCTAAGTACCAAACAAAAGCAGCATCTAAAGGGCCTAGCTCACAGTTTAAAACCTGTTGTGCTAATGGGCGCAAATGGACTTACTGAAGCTGTTCTAGCGGAAATCGAATTAGCTCTAGACCACCACGAACTGATCAAGATTAAAGTTGCATCAGAAGACCGTGAGACTAAGCAACTGATTATCGATGCAATTGTACGTGAATCTAAAGCTGAGAAAGTACAGACTATCGGTAAAGTTCTAGTACTGTTCCGTCAGTCAGAAGCACGTAAAATCGAGATTCCACGCAAGTAAGCGAGCTTAATATAAGCTAACTTCATTAAAAGAAAGCCACTGCGCTTAGCTTTTAGTGTAGCGTGAGAAACGAAAAAGGTCGCATTAGCGACCTTTTTACTTATCAAAAACAAAGAAAATTCAATTAGATGTATTCTACTTTGTCGATTTCGAAGTCTTTATCACCACCAGGGGTAGAGATCAGTACTTCATCGCCTTCCATCTTACCGATAAGGCCACGTGCAATTGGGGATTTCACAGAAATGCGACCCGTTTTGATATCGGCTTCATCTTCAGAAACGATTTGGTAGCGGAATTCTTCATCCGTATCTACGTCAATCAAAGTCACTGTCGTGCCAAAGATAATCTTACCTGTGTTATCCATCTGCGTTACATCGATGATCTGAGCCAGTGATAGCTTATATTCAATATCTCGAATTTGAGCTTCACAGATACCCTGCTCTTCACGAGCGGCGTGGTATTCAGCGTTCTCTTTCAAGTCACCGAGTTCACGAGCTTCACCAATAGCTGCTGAAATAATAGGACGTAGCTTAAGTAGGCGATCTAATTCGTCACGTAGCTGCTGAGCGCCACGTACTGTCATTGGAACCTTTTCCATTTTTTACCTCTATGCCAAAGCTTTCTTTGGCCAACATAAATCCACCCAACATACTTATTGGGTGATAGAAACAAAACGATTTGGCTTAGTGTAAACAAACTTTATGGCTAAATCACCTTTATTCCACTTTGCGTTATAAAAGCTTTATCTAGGTCTAAATTACAGACATCACAAAAATGAATAATAACCTCACCATCAATAAGTTGGCGATGAAATATCTAAAAAAAACAAAAATAAACCAAATAAACACAGATCACACTTTTATAAAAACCATATAAAATCAACAGCTTATATGGTGGCAAACTCAATAAAACAGTGTGCATAATTTTTATTGATATCATTTTACTACCTGATGGTGGAACTTTAGGGTTAAAAAGTACCCCACGGATTGTTCTGGCAAGTTTCACGCTTTTGTTCTAAGCATGATTATGAAGCTTGATTAATACGAGCAATACACAAAAAGGATTCAAATCCTTGATAAATACCTTTATGGACAGTAATTAGGAATTAATAACATGAACAAGACTATGATCGCGCTTGCTGTATCTGCTGCAGCTCTTGCTACTGGTGCTAACGCTTCAGAACTATACAACCAAGACGGTACTTCTCTAGAAATGGGTGGCCGTGCGGAAGCTCGTCTATCTATGAAAGATGGTAACGCTCAAGACAATTCTCGAATCCGTCTTAACTTTCTAGGTCAAGTTGAAATCCAAGATGGCCTATACGGTGTTGGTTTCTACGAAGGCGAATTCACAACTGCTGAAAACGGCGAAGGCACTGACAAAAACAGCGACAGCCTAACTAACCGTTACGCTTACGCTGGACTTGGCGGTACATTCGGTGAAGTAACTTACGGTAAAAACGACGGCGCTCTAGGCGTAATCACTGACTTTACCGATATCATGGCTTACCACGGTAACTCTGCAGCAATGAAAATCAATGCTGCTGACCGTGCTGACAACATGCTTTCTTACAAAGGTCAATTCCAAGACCTAAGCGTTAAAGCAAGCTACCGTTTTGCTGACCGTACTGAACTAGATGCATCAGGTAAAGTTATTAGTGAAGCTAATGGTAACGCGAATGCTAAAGTAGCATCATACAGTGACAACAGCGCTGATGGTTACTCTCTATCTGGTATCTACGCAATCGGTGAAACTGGCGTTAAACTAGGTGCTGGTTACGCAAGCCAATACTCTGGTGATGAAGCTCAAGACGAATACATGCTTTCGGGTTCTTACACTATGGGCGACCTATACTTCGCTGGTGTATTCACAGATGGTCAAGTTGCTAAGAACGACGGTGATTACACTGGTTACGAAGTAGCAGCGGCTTACACTCTAGGTCAAACAGTATTCTCATCTACATACAACAACGCTGAAACTAATGGCGAAACGTCTGCAGACAATATCGCAATCGACGCGACGTACTACTTCAAGCCTAACTTCCGTGGCTACGTATCGTACAACTTCAACCTAATCTCAGCGGGTGACCAGTTCGGTACAGAAGGTACTAACCTACCTGCAACTTCAGCACAAGCTGAAGACGAGCTAGCTCTAGGTCTACGTTACGACTTCTAATTCTGATTATCTAATTGATTAATTAGTTAATTGAGAATCAAAACGCCCGCTCTATAGCGGGCGTTTTTTATATCTGTATACTGAAAACATCAGTCATCCAAGAAAACCTTCTATGCGCCTTCTATCCAGCTTACTCCTATGTGGCTTGTCACTGTGTAGCTATTCAATTAGTGCTTTCGAATACCTCCCTCTAGATAAACTGCCCGATGGCAGTAGCACAAGCTTGATACTGAAGTCATTGAGTGATGATTCGAGTGAGTTGAACACCAATAGCGATGGCTTTTACCCACCCGCCAGTACGTTAAAGCTAGTCACCGCTTTGGCAGCCAAATTGGAGTTAGGAGATAATTTTAACTACACGACCAGCATTGCGCGTTCTAATAAAGATGTCGTGATCTCATTCAGTGGTGACCCGACACTACAAAGAGAGCATCTAAAAAACCTTTTAGATCAATATGCTAAATCGCAATCTAAAACAATCAAGGGCAACTTATACCTCGATAACTCAGCTTTTACTGGCTATCAACGAGCGGTTGGTTGGCCTTGGGACATTTTAGGCGTTTGTTACAGCGCTCCCTCTAGCGCAATGACCTTAGACAGTAACTGCGCACAAGCCTCTATTTATACAAAAGATAACGGTACAACACGCGTATATATCCCAGCTCACTATCCGATAGACGTGACGACCACTGCCGCCACGGTAACTCGCTCTGGGCAGAAGGCAACACAATGCGACTTGGAGCTCATAACGACACCAGACAACACTTACAAGCTCTCTGGTTGCTTAGTTGAACGTAAAAAACCGTTGCCACTCAAGTTCGCGATTCAAAGTCCAGAACTTTACACCTATCAAGTCGTTACATCGATTCTTCAAGAACTGAGAATTGAAGTAAAAGGCAATGTGGTCGTTGGTAAAAAAGATAAATCAGGCAAAAGCACGTTAATCGCAAGTCACAGCTCAGAGAAACTTCCCGAACTGCTCAATATCATGCTCAAGAAATCAGACAACCTAATAGCAGACAACCTAACCAAAACGCTGGGTGCGACATTTTATGTTCAACCGGGCAGTTTTAATAACGGCACTGAAGCGATAAAGCAGATATTACTGACCAAAGCCAATATTGACCTAAGCCAAGCACAGTTGGTCGATGGTTCAGGGCTATCCAGAAATAACCGCATGACCTCGCAAACCATGGCTCAGGTGCTTCGTTATATCTGGGAAAGTGACCAACAGATCAACCTGATTGAGGCTATGCCTACATCTGGCACTGATGGAACGCTCAAATACCGTCAGAGCATGCGAAAAGCACCAATCCAAGGCAACCTTATTGCCAAAAGTGGTTCTTTGTATGGGAGCTACAACATGGCAGGCTTTGGTTTGGATAAAACGGGAAAACCAAACTCTCTATTTGTACAGTTTGTCCGTGATTACTTCCCTGAAGAGCAAGATCCAGACAAACCAGTAGAAGCACCCATCACCCAGTTTGAACGAGCTTTCTACACAGATGTAGTTGAATTCAGTCAAACACAGAGCAAACCTAAGTAATGTTCAACTCTGTTTAAGCTTCTACTTAAGCAATAAAAATGGCGCTGAAGATCTTGAATCTTCAGCGCCATTTTTGTCTCTAAGGTGCTTTTAGCTATTTTTATAAACGCTAAGCGATCCCTAAGAATGAATTAACCACAGTGAAGTAGATCCACATTCCAGAGATATCAACTATCGAAGCCAGTACAGGGCTCACTAACACAGCAGGATCAAGTTTGAAGAATCGAGCGACTATCGGTAACCCACCGCCGAGTACAGTTGATATGGTCACTTGAATAAACAGAGCAACAGCAATCGCGTAAGCAATCATATTAATGTCGTAACCACCCGTTGACTGGTTGTCACTGAATAATAAGATTCGGCCAATCATCACTAAGGCGATCGCAAGAGCTAAACAGATAGCAACTCTAAGCTCTTTCCATAGAACGTTGGCCCACTGGCGTTTCTTCAATTCCCCTGTGGCTAAGGCCCTAATGACCAAAGTCGCAGCTTGTGTTCCTGTGTTGCCACCCGCGGCAGCGATTACCGGCATATAGATCGCCAGAAGTACTAGCTGGCTAAGAATGTCTTCATACTGAGCAATGATAAGCCCAGAGACAATGCCCAGCAGTGCTAAGGCAATAATCCAACCGATACGCTGCCTAACATGGCTAAGCACTCCAGTTGAAAGGTAACCTTGTTGAGGTTCAACCTCTGAGTAGATCAGCCCTAGTTGGTGAGCTAGATGTCGAGAGCGCTTCTCAAAGCCCTGCTCTTCTAGCTCACTAAGTAAAGTCTGAATCGTACTAAGAGAGCATTGCCCAAGCACTAACACCGCATCTTCAAGTGGCATTCGGTTTAAAAGGTTAATTTGTTGCTCACGCCCATACTGTTGAAAGGCATTCGATACAGCTTGGATGTCTTGCTCTGAGTACAGAGCTTCAATAGATAAAAAAGTGTTGTTCATTACCGTCATGGCGAATCTCCCGATTGGCAAAGGTAACGACCATCAAAACAAGTAGCCTATAGAGAGTACCCCGAGAGTATAAAGCGGTGTACACCAAGAGCGTATAGCTATATACATCAAGAATATAAACTAAGCGCACCAAGAGCTTAAAGCACTGATGTGTCTACTTGTTAGAATCTAGAGTGTGGAAAAGAATGAGGGGAAAACAGATACCCTACCCGAACGGCAGGACAATAGATCAATACCGAGACGAGTTATTCTTCTCCATTCAAACTAGGAGGATGGTCGGTATTGTTCATAAAAATCTCCAAAATTACTGTCAGCTCGACAGCGCCCATAGTGTAGCAATCCTGTAAAAAATTCTTCGTCAACTTTCTGTCAATAAATAAGGGTCAATAAAAAAGGCATCCGAAGATACCTTTTCTATAAATCATTGAGATTTAATATTACTTAATAGTAATACGAGCAAACTTACGCTTACCTACTTGGTAAACTGCAGTACCTGCTTCAGGTACAAACTTGCTGTCTTCAATCTTCTCGCCTTCAAGCTTAGCAGCGCCTTGCTTGATCATACGCATCGCATCAGAAGTCGAGTTTACAAGACCCGCTTCTTTTAGAACGTTCGCAATCGGTAGGCCGGCTTCGAATTCAAATTCAGGCATTTCATCAGGAACTTGGTTCTTAGCAAAACGGTTAACGAACTCTTGCTCAGCCGCTTCAGCATCTGCTTCGCTGTGGAAACGAGCAATGATCTCTTTAGCAAGAAGTACTTTCACGTCACGAGGGTTTTTGCCCGCCTCAACGCCAGCTTTCAGTTCCGCAACTTCTTCAAGAGGACGGAAAGACAGTAGCTCGTAGTAGCTCCACATTAGATCGTCAGAGGTAGACATGATCTTACCAAACATCTCGCTTGGTGCTTCGCTGATACCGATGTAGTTGTGCGCAGACTTAGACATCTTCTTAACGCCGTCTAGACCAACAAGTAGTGGCATCATCAGTACCGCTTGTGGTTTTTGACCTGCTGCTTTTTGCAGTTCACGACCCATTAGAAGGTTAAACTTCTGGTCAGTACCGCCAAGCTCAACATCGCTCTCTAGTGCAACAGAGTCGTGACCTTGAAGAAGTGGGTACATGAATTCGTGGATTGCGATCGGTTGACCACCAGCGTAACGCTTTTTAAAGTCATCACGTTCAAGCATACGAGCAACAGTTTGGTTAGAAGCAAGACGAATCATGCCTTCTGCACCAAGTTCAGATAACCACTCAGAGTTGAAACGAATTTGCGTTTTCGCAGGATCTAGAATCTTGAATACTTGCTCTTTGTAAGTTTCAGCATTCTTCAATACGTCTTCACGGCTTAGCGGTGGACGTGTTGAGTTCTTACCTGATGGATCACCAACCATTGCTGTGAAATCACCGATAAGGAACGTCACTTCATGACCAAGCTCTTGGAAAGCACGAAGCTTGTTAAAGATAACCGTATGGCCTAGGTGGATATCTGGAGCGGTTGGATCGGCACCCAGTTTAATGCGTAAAGGACGACCTTCTTTTAGTTTCGCAATCAGTTCGTCTTCTGGAATCAGTTCTTCTACGCCACGTTTGATCTCGGCTAGTGCAGCTTCAATACTCGCCATTCTTGTTCACTCCCACAGATTTGGCAAAAATATAATAATTAGACATCTTACTTGAATAGCGATGTATTTTGAAACCAGTTACACTATTCCGTCGTCTATTTTCATAATATTTACAGAACGAACCGGAACATGTTGTCTATTTTTGCACGCCTTCCCATTTTGCACCGGGCATTTATCGCATTTTTTAGTGCCGTAATTTTTATCGCTATTTTCTTACTCCCCGACGTCAACAGCTTACGTGACGATACGGGAGCTTTAGTCGTTGGAAAACACTACCCACTGACGATCAGTGCATCAGCACTTGTTAGCTCAAGTGACGCACCACCGACGGCAGTACTCAAATGGGAGAAATACACCGTTCGCTCTGGCGAAAGCACCTCTGTTTTATTTGAACGTATTGGCCTTTCATACCGTTTACTGATCACTCTACTCAATACCAATAATGATATTAAGAAGCAGCTGTCCAATCTAAGACCTGGCGACGTATTACAATTCGGCTTTGATGAAAACAACGACCTTATTCAGTTGAAGCGACAGCTTAGTGCGTTTGAAAGCTTCAAGATCACTAAGTCTGGCGATTCATTCTCCTCTAGCTTCGACAAAAAGGAAGTGGCCTACCAATACAACTATGCCGAAGCCAACATCACGTCTAACTTCTGGAACGCCGGCGTCAATGCAGGCCTAACTGCAAACCAAATTATGGAACTGGCGGGCATCTTCGGTTGGGATATCGACTTTGCGTTGGATATTCGCAACAACGACAGCTTTAAGATTTTGTACCAAGAGAAAGTCGTTGAAGGCGAGGTGATTGGTCGCGGCAAGATCATGGCGGCAGTATTCAAAAACCAAGGTGATTCATTTACCGCGGTATTAGATGATAGAAGCGGCAACTACTTCGATGAAAATGGTCGTGCCATGAAGAAAGCCTTCTTGCGCTCACCGATTGATTTTCGCCGTGTAACATCGAACTTTAACCCTCGTAGAAAACACCCAGTAACCGGTAAGGTTCGAGCTCACCGAGGCACCGACTACGCAGCCCCTGTTGGCACACCTATCTGGGCAGCCGGTGACGGTATTGTTCAGAAATCGGGTTACAACCAATTCAATGGTAACTACGTGTTCATTCGCCACAGCAACACCTATATTACTAAATACTTGCATATGAAGCGACGTATGGTGAAAACAGGTCAGCGCGTAAAACAAGGCCAAACCATTGGTACTTTGGGCGGTACAGGCCGTGTGACTGGCCCGCACTTACACTATGAATTCTTGGTCAATGGCGTACATAAAAATGCGCGAACCGTGAAATTACCGCAATCTAAGTCGTTAACCGGTAAAGCAAAAGCAACCTTTATTGCCAACTCAGAGATTCGACTGAATAACCTTGAGCGATACGGCCAGTTGCTAGCGACTAATTAGGCAACTAGATACCAATTAGGTTAAGAGCCCTATAAACCAACGAAAAGAGCGCCCACCAAGGCGCTCTTTTTTATGTTCATCGAACCACTGTATCTACTATTTTTCAGGCTTCTTATCTCGCCCTAGCATTAATAGACAAGGCGTCAGCACCAAGGTTAGTACCGTTGCAAATGCCAACCCTCCCGCAATCGCCGTAGCGAGTTGCGACCACCATTGGGTACTCGGCGCGCCAAACTCTATTTTTTGGTTAATCAGGTCAATGTTCATCTCTAATACCATCGGCATCAAGCCTAAGATCGTAGTCACGGTCGTCAGCATCACTGGCCTTAAGCGCTGGACACCAGTTCTTAGAATTGCGTCGCGCTTATCTAAGCCTCTTTTGATTAGTTGATTATAGGTATCAATCAGCACGATATTGTTGTTCACTACTATACCTGCCAGTGCAATCACCCCAATACCGGACATCACGATACCAAACGGACGTTGGAAGATAAGCAGACCAACAAACACACCAACCGTAGAGAACAGCACCGCACTCAGAATCAGGAATGCTTGATAGAAACTATTAAACTGAGTAATCAAAATCAACGCCATTACCGCCAGTGCAACCATGAATGCACTTTGTAAGAAGGCAGAAGAGTTTTCTTGCTCTTCATTTTGACCACGGATACGAAATTCTACGCTACTAGGTAGCCCCAATTCACTTAACGCTTGCTCAATCTTTGGCAGTTCGAGGGCAAGGTTATAGCCCTCTTCCATATCCGCCATGATGTTCACTACGCGCTTACCATCGAGGCGTTTAATCGTATCTTGCTTGTGGTCGGGAACAATCTGAGCAAAGTTGGTGATCGGCACCAAGCCAGCAGGTGTTTTGACTCTCAACTGGTCAAAGCGTCCGATATCTCTTTTATCATTAGGGTAACGCACCAAGATATCGACCTCTTCTGATGAGTCATCAGGCAGGTAATCACCAATCTTGAGACCATTGGTAACGAATTGAACGGTATTACCCACCAAGGTCGCATCAGCGGAAAAGCGTGCGGCATCGTCTCGGCGAATATCCACTTTCCAATCAATGCCATCTTTGCTTGCTGTATCACTGATGTTAGTCAGAGCTTGATTACCATCCGCCCAGTTTCTTACAATTTTTGCAGCCTGATTCAGCTGTTCTGGTGTTGTTGCTGACAGCTCAATCACTAAATCATTTTCAACCGGAGGCCCTGCATCTGGAAACTTATATTCAATCTCAACACCAGCGTATTGATCGGTTTGCACCTTTAATTCATCAATAATCGCTTTAACACTACGACGATATTGCCAATCAACAGGAGTAATCGAGATCAAGCCAATCTGGTCGTCCCCCCCCGTGCGTGTGTAAACAGTATCGAACTCATCATGATTAAGCATCATTTGCTCAATATCGCGCATGATGTCATCTTTTTCTTGAATAGAAAGATCACCATGTGAGCGAACTTTGACATTAAAGAATGGTGGATCAACCTCAGGGAAGAACTCTGCACCTAGGCCCGCTTTGGAGTAAGTCAAACCAACTGCAACCGCGAGCAATATCGCACTGAACAGAATCTTAAAGGGATGCTTAATCGCAATCGAAAGCGTGTGGTAATACGCCTTGGTTAAGCCCGTTGCTTGTGAAAAATCACCATTATGCAGTGCCACCATTCGAGCTTGGCTCTTGGGCGATACGTATTGAGGTTTGCCAATCAAGCCACCTAATACCGGTACAAACAACAACGCCATAATCAATGAAGCGGTTAGCGTTGCAATCAGTGTTAGTGGCAGAAACTTCATGAATTCGCCTGTCACATCCGGCCAAAACAGTAACGGAGCAAATGCAGCTAAGGTTGTCGCTGTCGATGCGGTTATCGGCCATGCCATCCGTTTCGCTGCGTCTCGGTAAGCTTCTTTTCTACCTTCACCTTCTTGCATTCGCCTATCGGCAAACTCGGTAACAACAATCGCGCCGTCGACCAACATACCAACGGCCATGATCAAAGAGAACAGAACCACAATGTTGACGGTTAGACCAAACACAGACAACACCAACAATCCCGTGAGGAATGATCCAGGTATTGAAATTCCAACCAATAACGCGGTTCGAACACCAAGAATGGCGATGATAACGATCACCACTAAAATGATGGCGGACAAGATATTGTTTTGAAGATCGTTGAGCATGATCTTCACATCTTTAGATTCATCCCAGGTGTATTTAACCAATAAGTTATTGGGCCATTCCGCTTGTTGTTGAGCACCAGCCATAACCGCTTTAACTAACTCTACGGTTTCGATGATATTTTCACCCGCACGCTTCTTGATATCCAAGACCACCGCAGATTTACCATCTAAACGGGCAAAGCTTTCAGGATCTCGAAACGCTCGACGAACCGTGGCCACATCACCAAAGGTTACAACCTGTTTACCATCCACTTTGATAGGCAACTCAAGTACGTCTTTTAAAGAGTTAAACACCGAAGGAACTTTGACTGAGAAACGTCCGTAGCCAGTGTCAACAAAACCAGCGGCGACCACTCGATTGTTCAGAGCGATCAGGTTATAGATATCCGCTTGATCTAAGCTGTAGCTCTCCATCAACAGCGGATCGACAATGATCTCAACAATGTCATCGCGATCGCCTGCAATATCGACCTCTAGAATTTGGCGATAGCTTTCGATCTTATCCCCAAGCTCTCGAGCAATTTGCACTATGGTGCGCTCAGGAACGGTACCAAACAGAACAACTGACAACACTGGCTGCTCAGACGCGAGCGTCACCTCATTCACGGTCGGCTCATCACTGTCTTCTGGTAATTTTGGTTTGGCTAAATCGACAGCATCACGCACATCAGCCATCGCTTTGGTGAGATCAACGCCAACATTAAACTCCAACACAACTGAGGCGTGGCCTTCTGCTGCGGTTGCGGTCATCTCTTTTACGCCTTCAATCGACCTCAGCTCTTGTTCTATCGGTCTAACCAATAAGCGTTCTGCATCGGTTGGCGAAATACCTTGGTGCCCAACAGAAACGTAGATAATCGGGATGGTAATGTCGGGGCTCGATTCTTTGGGGATCGTGATATAGGTAACGACACCTGCGACCAATATGAGTGCCAAAAGAGAGAGCATTGTTCGAGCGCGAGACAAGGCTGCATCAATAATTGAATACATCGGTTATCTCCTACTCTGCAGTTACGTTAGAGAGTTCAACACCTTGCTCAACAGCAATCACCGAGTCACCATCACGAACAAAACCTTGCCCCACAGTGATGATATCGACACGCTGACCTAACCCTGTGAGCCAAACTCCATCTTGTTCTGCCTTTACTAGCTGAATACCTATAAATTTCACGGTTGGTGAGTCATCGGCTGAAACCAAAGTTTTGACCCCAAGATTACCGGCCTCATCCAGTGCCAGCATCGCAGGTGTTATCTTGATAGCATCACTTGTTTCTAGGTTGAGTGTTACTTCAGCACTGACACCGGCAGGTAACAGGCCATCGGAATTATCGATTTCAATCTCTATTGGGAAGGTATTAGTAGAAGCAGAAGAGATTCGAGAAACATAGCGCAGACGACCTTCCGCTTCTTCTCGCCCTAACAGACGAACCAAAGCAGATTGATTGACTAACAAATGCTGGATATGACGTTCACTGACATCGGCTTCGATGACCAGAGGGTCAAGATCAATCACACCCGCAACCGGATCGCCGACGCCTACGAAATCGCCAAGCTCAACCATCAAGTCTTGAACCACACCGGAGAAAGGCGATGTGATGACTGTATTTTTTAGAGCCAGTTCAGCATTACGCTTCATAGCCTTCGCTTCAGTTAACGAAGCCTCAGCTGTGGTGTAGGCTATCTCGCCTTGCAGCCCTCTTTTTTTCAGCGACTGCGCCGCTTTGAATTCCTTCTGCTTCAAGCGATATAAAGCAGAAGCTCGCTCTAGCTGAATCTCTAAGTCACCTTTATCTATCTGAGCAATGGCTTGCCCTACTTTAACCGTATCGCCTTTCACAACGTTCAACCTAACAATCTTGCCCGCGACTTCCGCTCCCAATCGAGCATGCCTATCGGGTGCTGTGCGACCATAAAGATCTATGGTTTTAAAGGTGGGGGATGAAGTGAATGTTTGAAAGGAAACCTTAGCCAACGGAATTTCTGTCGCTTTTTTTTCTGGCGACTCTTCCGCTTGCCCCACTCCTAAACCAAGCCAAATCGACAACAGTACAACTAGAACCAGAGAAACCAACCACGGCTGCTTCAGTTTCTGAAAAAATGGAGAGTTAGAAAATAGAGTGGGCATAGCAAATCCTTTTGTCCGATGTGATTAAGGCGCGCTAATTAGCTTAACACCGTCATATGCAACATCCTGATGCACAGAGGTAACTTTAACAGACCCACAGCCAACGAAGTTGGACGCTATCGACAGTTTAAAAAATATGGCGTTTACTATAAAGCAAATGAATAAAGTGGAGCTTAAGCATAACCACCCAAAATAACCTTGGCGTACATGCCTAGAATAAGTCGACTTACTGTCTGTTTTGTATGGTGTATTTTTTACAAACAAAAACACCGAGCATTGGCTCGGCGTTTAAAATATTTCTAATGTAGCTTTCCGTTCAAGCTACCTTTCGTGCACGCTAAACGCTAAATGATGCGCCACAACCACATGTTGTTGTCGCGTTCGGGTTGTTCACAAAGAAACGTGCGCCTTCTAGGCCTTCAGTGTAATCAACCATGCCGCCCATTAAGTACTGTAGGCTCATTGGGTCAACAACCAGCGTCACACCGCTATTTACAATGGTAGTGTCGCCATCATTTACTTTTTCATCAAATGTGAAGCCGTACTGGAAGCCACTACAACCGCCGCCTGTAATGTATACACGCAGTTTTAGCTCTGGGTTTTCTTCTTCAGCAATTAGCGTTTGTACGCGGGTAGCTGCTGCATCAGAAAAGGACAATGGGATATTTACTTCGCTCACGACAACCTCTCTTACCTGTGTCAAAAACAACATGATACAAATCTAAATCGAGACCATAGTTGTTGAGTATTTTCTTATATTCTGGTGATTATCTAATACCTGACTGAAACGTTCAAGTATTCACCACAGGATCGTTCCTTTTACTGCTGTAAACTCGCTAATATCTGACAATTAAAACGCGTAACCACACAAAACAACCAGATTCGGGTGATTATATCAGCGAAGGCATTCCTAGTTGGATTCCGGATAGGTACAATGCGTGCCAATTGGTCCGACAGTCAAAAGAGGATATATCAATGACCAAATCAGCAGAGCTGTACGAAAAAGCACAGCAAACTATTCCTGGTGGCGTAAACTCTCCAGTTCGTGCATTCAATGGCGTAGGTGGTTCTCCTATCTTCGTTGAACGCGCTGATGGCCCACTTATTTTTGATGCTGATGGTAAAGCATATATCGATTACGTTGGCTCTTGGGGTCCAATGATCCTTGGTCACAACCACGTTGTTATTCGTGACGCTGTTATTGCAGCAGCTCAACGCGGCCTTAGCTTTGGTGCTCCAACCGAAACTGAAATCAAGATGGCTGAACTTGTATCTGAGATGGTTCCATCAATGGAACAGCTGCGTATGGTGAGCTCAGGTACAGAAGCAACAATGAGTGCGATTCGTCTCGCTCGTGGCTTTACTGGTCGTGACAAAATCCTTAAGTTTGAAGGTTGTTACCACGGTCACGCAGACAGCCTACTTGTAAAAGCAGGTTCTGGCGCACTGACTTTAGGTCAACCAAGCTCTCCAGGCGTACCGGCTGATTTTGCGAAACTAACGCTAACTGCAACTTTCAATAATCTAGATTCAGTACGTGAAATCTTCGCAGCAAACAAAGGTGAGATCGCGTGTATCATCGTTGAGCCTGTCGCGGGCAACATGAACTGTATCCCACCAGTAGAAGGCTTCCACGAAGGTCTACGTGAGATCTGTGATCAAGAAGGTGCATTGCTAATCTTTGATGAAGTAATGACAGGTTTCCGCGTTGCTGAAGGTTGTGCTCAGGCTTACTACAACATCAAGCCAGACTTAACGTGTCTTGGTAAAGTGATTGGCGGCGGCATGCCAGTGGGTGCTTTTGGTGGTCGTAAAGACGTGATGCAATACATCGCACCAACGGGGCCTGTTTACCAAGCAGGTACGCTTTCAGGTAACCCTGTTGCAATGGCTGCTGGCTACGCATGTTTGAATCTTCTAAGAGAAGAAGGCAACGAAAAGCGTCTAGCGTCTAAAACTAAGCAGTTGGCAAATGGCTTCAAGCAACTTGCTGACAAGCACGGCATCCCTATGCTAGTTCACCAAGTTGGCGGTATGTTTGGTTTCTTCTTCACAGACCAAGAAACGGTAACGTGCTACGAAGATGTAACTAAGTGTGATGTAGAACGCTTCAAGCGCTTCTTCCATCTAATGTTAGATCACGGTGTTTACCTTGCACCTTCAGCATTCGAAGCAAGCTTTACTTCTCTTGCTCATGGTTCAAAAGAACTGGATGCAACACTAGAAGCTGCTGACCGCTCTCTTGCGATCATTGCTGCTGAAAGCAAATAATCGAAAGCACTTTATAAGTCGCTAACCGATTGAATTTAGGGCTGCATTAGATGCAGCCCTTTTTAATACATCACGCTCGTTAACCACAAATATGACAGATTATTTACCCTTCGATTAAGGCTAAAACTGAACTAAAAACGTCTAACGTTCCCAGAAAAGAAAAACCAACAACATCAGCGTACCTAGGAACATTCTGAACCAAGGGATCTCTTTTTTTATTTGCTGTTCTTCGTCTTGGCATTTCTTATCTTTATTACAGCATCCCATTATCAAAACTCCTCATTGCTAACTCTCTGTTTTGCAGCCATTATAAACTCAGAACGCAAATATAGAGACCATTAACGTGTCAGAAAAACTCAAAATCAATACCAGCCACTGGGTGATCATCATTGCCCTGCTTGCGGCGGCTTATGCTTGTTACTTGCTTATCGAGCCTTATGTAAATTCCATAGTAATGGCATTCATCATCTCGTTGCTGATGTTTCCAATTCACGAATGGCTTGAAAAGAAGATACCGAATAAAGAGAACGTAGTCTCTCTACTTTCTTGTGTGATCCTGACTTTCATTATTGTTATCCCTTTATTGGCAGTATTTGCAGCAATTGTTCAGCAAGGCTCTCTGTTCTCTCAGAACACGTACCAATGGGTGACACACGGTGGTATTCAGACTCTGTTTGCACACCCACTTGTGGTCAAAGCGCTGTCGTTTGTGAATAACTACCTGCCTTTCGACAACATTGAGCCCCAAGCCATCGCACAGAAAGTCGGAGAATTCGCGACAAGTTTTGGTTCTAAACTGGTTGGTATCAGTGCGAAAATCCTTGGGGATGCGACCAACTTCTTAATGGATTTCTTCTTGATGCTGTTTGTTCTGTTCTTCTTATTAAGAGATCACGACAAAATCATCAGTGTGGTTCGTCATATTCTTCCGCTATCTCGTAGCCAAGAAGACAAGCTCCTCACTGAGATTGAGCAAGTTTCTAAGTCTGCCGTTATGGGCTCATTCTTAACCGCAATAGCGCAAGGTTTTGCGGGTGGTTTAGGTATGTGGATTGCTGGTTTCCCTGGGTTGTTCTGGGGCACTATGATGGGCTTTGCCTCTTTCATCCCAGTTGTCGGTACTGCTCTAATCTGGATCCCAGCCGCAACCTACTTATTCCTAACCGGCGATACCACGTGGGCAATTTTCCTAACGGTTTACTGTGTCGCGATTGTTGGCTCAATTGACAACCTGTTGCGACCACTGTTGATGCAAGGCAGTGCAGGCATGAATACCCTAATGATCTTCTTCTCACTGTTGGGTGGTATTCAACTTTTTGGCCTAATTGGTCTTATCTACGGCCCACTGATCTTTGCTATTACTATCGTTCTTTTCAATATTTACGATGAAGAGTTTAAAGACTTTTTAAACCAGCAAGACAAGAGTTGATCAACTGTTCAGCAACTTGGTTGCCGAACCCGTATTAAACACTTCAAGCTTTGGGCGGATTATGCGAAAATCCGCCCTCATTTTTTGCTAACGATTCAATAGAGTGTCCTATGTCAGCTTATATTGCCCCAAGCCAAATTGCTCAACGTCAACTCGCCTACTTTGAAGGCAAACATGTTTTAGTTGCAGGTGAGGCAGAAGACTTATTCCCTGTTGAATTAGCGAAACATTGTGAATCAGTCACCGTGTTTACTTCTAATTACAGCTACTACCGTCAATTAGAAGGCTGCAGCACCATCCAACGTTTTTATGGTGCGGAGTTTACCGAAGAGACCAAGGCCGATTTAGTGATGCTGTACTGGCCAAAGGCCAAAGCGGAAGCGGAATTTCTGTTGGCGATGTTATTTGCCAAGTTAGGTAAAGATACCGAAATTGTCGTAGTTGGCGAAAATCGTTCTGGTGTTAAAAGTATCGAGAAGATGTTCACTCCTTACGGCAAAGTCGTGAAATACGATTCAGCGCGTCGTTGTTCTTTCTACTGGGGTCAATGCTTCGAGCAACCACCAGCCTTCAACCTGCAAGAGTGGTTTAAAACCTACACGGTTAACATTGGTGAGCAATCACTAACCGTGAAAAGTCTTCCAGGCGTCTTCAGTCATGGTCAATTTGATGTTGGTAGCCAACTATTACTTGATACCCTGCCAAAACTGAAAGGTAAAGTACTGGATTTCGGTTGTGGTGCAGGCGTATTGGGCGCGGTAATGGCATCTCGTCACCCTGATATCGAACTGGAAATGTGCGACATCAGTGCATTTGCCGTGGCGTCTAGCCAAGCAACGCTAGAAGCGAATGGTTTAACAGGTAATGTCTTCGCCTCAGATGTCTACTCTGACACATCAAAAGATTACCAATTCATCATCAGTAACCCACCATTCCATTCTGGTTTGGATACAAGCTACAGTGCGACTGAAACCTTACTTGCTCAGGCTCCTAACCACATGAAGCGTTCTGGTGAGATGATTATTGTTGCGAACAGTTTTTTAAAATACATTCCAATTATTGAGCAAGCTTTTGGAAAATGCGCGACTCTAAATAAGACCACCAAATTCGCGATCTATCACGCAAGCAAATAGCCTATCTAACACAGCGCAGGGTCAATATCTGCGCTGTCTGTTCATATTTCTATCAAAAGCCCATAAAAATGAGCTTTTGCACACGCTTTAAATACCACTTACTTGTCAAAGTAAAAAAACTCGTTAATTTCGTTAAATTGGAACCCGTTAATTCTATTCTCTGTACTTGTTTTCATCCCTTTCAAGCAGTACATCAAAGGAAAGTAGTACCCAATTTATGTTTAGATTCTATCGTAAGCAGAAGTTTAAGCGCCTTCAAAATACCCTAATGCTGGCATTTCTTGTCCTTAGTATTACCCCAGTAACACTTATCGCGATATTTTTCCTCCAATCGCACAGTCAGGATCTTCAGGAACAAAGTACTTCGCACCTTGTTTCCGTCCGTGATACTAAACAGCAGCAAATTGTCGATTACCTACAAGCTCAAGAATCCCAAGTGATGGGTTTTGTTCGCTCAGAGCTTGCCAATGCCAGTGGCGGACGATTCTATGGTTTGATCAATGCATTCCAACGCCTCGGCTTAGACATTGACGAAGCACGCGCTAATGCGCAGCAGCGCTACATTCAAGGATCGGGCGATCAAATCAAAACATCGATTCTTCCTGAATCCAGCAGCTTTATTGGCAGCGAGCGCTATCGTCTACTTCACAAGCGCTACCACAACTCTTATTTAGAGCTGCTTAAGCGTTCAGATTTTGACGACATTTTATTGGTCGACATTAACGGTAACATCGCTTATTCAGTTTTTAAGCGCGATGACTACGGCACCAACTTGCTGACTGGTAAGTACAAAGATGCAAACCTCGGCAAAACCTTTCAACGCCTGGAAAAGGACGTAAAAGACAAACGCAAATCCAACGAAGACTACACACCGGTTATCGTTTCTGACTTTAAAGACGAAAATGGTAAACAGACCGCATGGTTAGGCGCCCCTATCGTTCAACAAGGCTACCTACACAGTTACGCCATGTTTAGACTGCCCATCAATGGTATTACTAAGCTTATTGCCGATCTCAACAAGAGTTCGAATATTCAAACCTTGCTTGTCGGCGATGATCATCTGCCACGTAGCCTTGCCCATTCACAAGAGTCGATTAATCTGAGTTTAGATGTTGTTGATAAAGCTCTGGCAGGAGAAACGGCCGTTGGCACCTTCGACAACGCTCAGGATCAAGCGATCATCGCTGCATATACTCCAATTGAGCTCAAATATGCGACTTGGGCACTCGTCGTCGAGCTTCCAGAGAAAGAAGCGTTTGCCCGTATTCATCAGTTAGAAAAGATCTTTGTGATCGTGATGTTGACGGCGATTATTCTTGTATTTGTCGCATCTCATTATCTGTCTAACTTCATCACATCACCGTTACTCAAGCTCACATGGGCAGCAGAGAAAGTCTCTGCGGGTGACCTTGATGAAACCATGATTAATACTGAACGAAAAGATGAGATAGGCCGCCTCGCGGTAAGCTTCGAAAGAATGCAACGTTCGATTCGTGAAAAGATGCTGCTCATTAAGAGCCAAAATGATGAGCTTGAGGACAACCTTAAGACCATTCAAAAACAAAATGAAGAGTTGCAACTGGCTAACAAACTTAAAGATGAATTCTTAGCAACAACATCACACGAATTGAGAACGCCATTACATGGCATGGTAGGTATCGCTGAAGCGCTAATCTCTGGCGCAAACGGTCCTATTCCTGCCAACCAGAAGTACCAGTTGGATATCATCATCAATAGTGGCCAGAGATTGGCAACACTGGTCGATGATCTACTTGATTACCACAAAATGCGCTACGGCAGTTTAGACATAAATAAATCTGCTGTTGATTTATCTGCTGCTACCAGCTTGGTACTAGAATTGTCTCATCATCTGTTGGGCAATAAGCCAATCCGAATTATTAACCAAGTACCCAGTGACTTAGGGTTGGTTTCGTCCGATCCTCAACGATTAGAACAAGTGATGTATAACTTGGTCGGCAATGCCATCAAGTACACATCAGAAGGTAAAATTGTTATCTCAGCAAGCGTTATCGACGACAACATTCGTGTACAAGTTGTTGATACAGGCCAAGGCATACCTGCTGAATACTTAGAACACATCTTTGAGCCACTGATTCAAGCAGGACAAGACTCAAGTAACTATCGCCAAGGTGCAGGGCTTGGGTTGTCGATAAGTCGTCAACTGATTGAACTGATGGGCGGTTCACTGTACGTAAGTAGCCAACCGATGCTTGGCACGACGTTCAGCTTTACCCTGCCTTTAGCCACCCAAGAAGAATTGGATAACTACAGTGATTCAGGAAGCTATTCGCACTTCCAAGCGCCAGATTTAATTGATAACAGCCAACAAGAAAATAGTGTTATCAGTGAAGATCCAGACGGTCCGTTACTGGTTATCGCCGACGATGAACCAGTAAACTTACGCGTGCTAGACAGTTTCTTGAAATTGGAAGGTTATCGAGTGCGCACCGCATGTGACGGCCCAGAAACCATTGAACTGATTGAGAAAGAGAAGCCAGAGTTACTTCTGCTCGATATTATGATGCCAGGTATGAGTGGCTATCAGGTGTGTGAAGCACTGCGTAAGCAATACGATCATGCACAGTTGCCAATCATCATGCTCACAGCTCTTAATCAAGCAGAAGACCGTGTTCGTGGCTTTGAAGCTGGTGCCAACGATTACTTGTCTAAACCGTTCAACAAACAAGAGCTGGCGGCGCGAATTACGGCTCACTTATCAGCAAGTAAAGCTGAGCAAAGACGTCTTGAGAATGCTCAATTGCAACTGGAGCTTAAACACAGAGCCATGGTTGAAGCGAACCTGCTAGAAACTCAAGGGCGCTTGCTAGAGCAGCTAGAATCAGCCCCTGAGGCCATCATCTGTATTCGTGATGACCAACGAATTCGATTTGCCAACGAAGCTGCAGCAAAACTATTTAGGCGCGGGCAAGAGCAGCTTAAACGCTCTATGGCCGATGAGATCATTGCGCCTAAATACCTTAAGGTGGAACAAGCTCACTACTGTGGTGATATTGATATCTATATAGACGACACTCGTCAGCGCATACCAAGTGATATCCTTAAGCTACCTGAAGGCTCAGGGCTCGACACCATGTATATCTTTAATGTTGGTGGTGGGGTTAACTCAAACCGAGTCAATAACCTTGAAACGGCGGTTGAGGCACTTTCAAGCTACGCCTTTGAGGGTGACAAAGATAAACTTCAACAACTGAAAGAGCTTGGCGGTGAATTTACTCGCCTTGCAGATAAAGCAACCGGTGAAGGTAAAAACAAACAAGAGCTGATGCGTGAAGTGCTGGTCGATGTCATGACTAATGCCATCATCTATTGGGAGTCTGTTACAGGGGAAACCAAGTTTGCCTTCGCAGAGAAGAGTGGCTTGTGGCGCGTCTACCTAGACCGCAGTACCCTTCAAACTAGAACGCTAGACAAATATCTACGTGTAGAAACTCTACCGAAAACGCCTCGCTGGCGAACGGTACTGAGCTCTATCGAGTTTATACTTGAGCACTGTAAAGAACAGACACCTGAAAGAACTCATATTGAGACACTAAGAGATAAGCTACAAAAACTACTGACCAGTTAGCTCTGATGTAAGCTCAAGCTACTGTAAATAATGAAGCCCACCCAGCGTGGGCTTTTTTGTGAATATCGTACGCGACCAAAGGACAATGACGTCGATTCAAATACACTTCTTTTACGGCATCAAACAAGTAAAATGACACGTTACTCAATCTTAAACAATCACCAGTTCAGTTACTATTTTGAGCCTTATTCTTGGCTGAATTTCACATTCCTCCGGCTCTTTGTTGCAGTTTGAGAAGCGAGTCACAACAGAACGGCAGATTTAATTTTCTAGAAAAATTTAACGTAAAATAGGTAAGTGACCGAGATCTACAATTACACCACAGCAAGATAAGCATCGATAATTAAAAGCCGAAAAGGTTAGTGACCACTTACAAAAAGCTACCACCACAAAACCAAATGCGAGTCACATCACCTTAACAATTGCGCACAAAAAACCACCAAAGCAAGCCATTTTGACGTTAATGACGTGGCGCTGTGTGTTTTTAACGTTTTTGACGGGAAACGAGTTTGATTAATTCATCGATAAGGTGTTTTCTTACTCCTGCCAAAGGCCTACAGGCCACTCTTACCACTTCTCAGAATCAAAGATGAGTCTGGAGCAACGAAGAAGAGGTAGGCCTTTAACTAGAGTGTGTATCTACTAACTAATTAGCGACAGATAACATTCAATCCATTAGTGAAATGAAAGCAAATAGTAAGGAACAGCTATGCTTGCCAATATAAAAAAAACAGCAATAGCAACAGCAATTATTGCAACTGCTACAACAGGTTTTGCATCAGTAGCAACAGCTGCAGAGCGCAGCGAACTGACCGTTCACCCGAAAGAGTACACTACATTCGTACGTAACTTTAACCCGTACCTTGGTGCTACTAACCTACATACTACAACTGACTTCATGTACGAGCCTTTAGTAGTATTTAACGAAATGCACGGTAACACTCCGGTGTTCCGTCTAGCTGAAAACTTCAAAATGTCAGATGATCTGATGAGCGTTGTTTTCGACATTCGTAAGGGTGTTAAATGGTCTGATGGAGAAACTTTCTCTGCTGATGATGTTGTTTTTTCTTTCAACCTTGTAAAAGAGAAGCCAGAGCTTGACCAATCTGGTATCAACTCTTGGGTAACTTCTGTAGAAAAACTGAACGACAACCAAGTTAAGTTCACACTAACAGAAGCAAACTCAAACGTACCTTACGAGATTGCTAAAGTACCTGTAGTACCTAAGCACATCTGGAAAGACGTTAAAGATCCATCAACGTTTACCAATGAGAACCCGGTAGGTTCTGGTCCATTTACAGAAATCGATACGTTTACAGCGCAACTGTACATCCAGTGTGCAAACCCGAACTACTGGGATGCAGACAACCTAGATGTTGACTGTCTACGTGTTCCACAAATTGCGAACAACGACCAGTTCTTAGGTAAAGTTGTAAACAGTGAAATGGACTGGACGTCTTCTTTCGTTCCAGATATCGATCGTACATACGCTGCAGCAAGCCCTAAACACCACTATTGGTACCCGCCAGCAGGTACACAAGCATTCATCGTTAACTTCAAACACCCTGATGCTGCGAAGCATGAAGCATTGAGCAACGTTGAATTCCGTCGTGCTTTCTCTATGGCTCTTGACCGCCAAACTATCATCGACATCGCATTCTACGGTGGCGGTACTGTGAACGATTTCGCATCAGGTCTTGGCTACGCGTTTGAAGCTTGGTCTGATGAAAAAACTCACGACAAATACAAAGGCTTCAACACTTACAACGCTGAAGGCGCGAAGAAGCTTCTTGCTGACGCTGGCTTCAAAGATGTAAACAAAGATGGTTTTGTTGACACTCCATCAGGCAAATCTTTCGAACTAATGATTCAATCGCCAAACGGCTGGACTGACTTCAACAACACAGTTCAACTTGCGGTAGAGCAACTAAACGAAATCGGTATTAAAGCGAAAGCTCGTACACCTGACTTCTCTGTTTACAATCAAGCAATGCTTGAAGGTACATACGACGTAGCATACACAAACTACTTCCACGGTGCGGATCCATACACGTACTGGAACAGTGCTTACAACTCATCACTACAATCTGGTGATGGTATGCCTCGTTTCGCTATGCACTTCTACAAAAATGACAAGCTAGATGGTCTTCTAAACAGCTTCTACAAAACAGCTGACAAGAACGAACAGCTAGATATTGCACATGGTATCCAGCAAATTATCGCTGCAGACCAAGTAACTATCCCTGTGATGTCTGGTGCTTACATGTACCAATACAACACAACTCGATTCACTGGTTGGTGGAACGAAGAAAATCCAAAAGGCCGTCCAAACATTTGGGCTGGTATTCCAGAGCGTCTACTTCATGTACTGGACCTAAAACCAGTTAAATAAGTAATCGTTCAATCTTTGCGGCGTAACTTCTTACGCCGCTTATAAAAATCCCCACACTATCAATTGAAAGTATGGCGCTAGTCGTCAGGGGATTTTTCGTTCCAAATTTCGCTAGGAGCGACCTGAATCCAGAAACAGGGAAACAATCTGGGTGAGTAAGGTGTGAGTTATGGGTTATTTTTTAAGACGTTTGTCATTTTATTTTGTCGCGCTATTAGTTGCAGCGACGTTAAACTTTATTATTCCAAGAGCAATGCCTGGTGACCCAGTTACCATGATGTTTGCGAACGCTTCTGTTCAAGTTACTCCTGAGCGTATTGCGGCAATGAAAGAACTATTAGGCTTCGTTGATGGCGGCTTACTGGTTCAATACGGCGCATACATGAAGAACATTCTAAGCTGGGAGCTTGGTACATCAATTCAATTCTACCCACTTTCAGTAAATACACTGTTAGGTGGCGCATTCGGTTGGTCGCTATTCTTAGCAGGCACTGCCGTTATTCTTTCTTTCTCTATTGGTTCAATCCTAGGTATTTTTGCAGCGTGGAAACGTGGCAGCAAATACGATGCTTTTGTTACTCCAGGGATGCTTATTCTACAAGCCGTTCCTCAAGTTGTTATTGCCATGATTGCGCTGTTTACCTTCGCAATCGGCTTGAAATGGTTCCCAACAGGTTACGCCTATACCGCAGGTACGATTCCAGATTGGACAAGCTGGGCATTCATTAAAGATGTCGCTTACCACGCCTTCTTACCTTTGCTATGTGCATCTATTGTTCAAATTGGTGGCTTCCTAGTAAACATGCGTAACAACATGATCAACCTGCTAGCTGAAGATTACATCACCATGGCGAAAGGCAAAGGCCTGAGCGAAAACCGAGTGGTATTCAATTACGCAGCTCGTAACGCGATGCTACCAAGTGTGACAGCACTTTCTATGTCGTTAGGTATGGCAATCGGTGGTCAGTTAATTATCGAAATCATCTTTAACTACCCAGGTCTTGGCAGCGTACTTTTCAACGCAATTAACGCTCGTGATTACCAAGTACTGCAAGGCCAACTGCTTATCATGACGCTATTCATGCTGTTCTTTAACCTAGTTGCAGACATGCTTTACGTTGTTCTTGACCCTCGTCTTCGTAAGGGTGGTAAATAATCATGAAAGATATTCTAAAACTCATTTGGCGTAACCCGATGGCCTTAACCGGCGTCATCATCCTAAGTATTTTTATTCTTGGTGCTATTGCGGCTCCATTGATCACAAAACATGTGCCAGACAAACGTACAGGTAATCCACACGAATACCCTGGCTTCGTGGTTAAGTCTGCACAAACTAACCCGGATGGCTGGGTTGCTCAAAACCTAGCAGACGATCGTCGTACGTTGATAATGTCTAAGAAGGCAGACCACGTACTGGGCACAACTCGTATGGGTCGTGACGTTTGGTCACAAGTGGTATACGGCGCACGCGTATCTCTTGCTGTAGGTTTTGGTGCGGGTCTTACCGTATGTTTACTAGCAACGGTTATCGGTGTTTCCGCTGGCTACTTTGGCGGCCGTGTCGATGATGTTCTGACAGCCGCAATGAACATCATGCTGGTTATTCCTCAATACCCATTACTGTTCGTAGTTGCAGCCTTTATCGGTGAGGCAGGGCCACTCACCATAACCTTGGTTATCGGCTTTATGTCTTGGGCTTGGGGCGCGCGTGTTGTTCGTTCCCAGACCTTAGCACTGCGTGAAAAAGAGTTTGTAAAAGCCGCTGAAGTTCTGGGTGAATCTTCATTCCGTATTATCTTCGTAGAGATTCTTCCAAACCTTATCTCTATCGTTGGCGCGAGCTTCATCGGTTCGGTGATGTACGCAATCATGATGGAAGCAACGATTTCGTTCCTAGGTCTTGGTGACCCGAACACAATCAGCTGGGGCATCATGCTTTACAACGTTCAAACCTCTTCATCAATGCTGATTGGCGCTTGGTGGGAACTGTTGGCTCCTTGTATCGCATTGACACTACTTGTAACTGGTCTTGCTCTACTTAACTTCGCTGTCGATGAAATTGCCAACCCGCAACTGCGTTCTCACAAAGGCATGAAGCGTTGGAAGAAATTAGCAGCACAAGACAAAGAAGAACGTGAACCTGAACTACCACCACAAAATGCACTTTGGAGCGGAGATAAATAATCATGTCTGAACCACTAATTTCTATCCGCAATTTATGCGTGGATTACATCACAGAGTCTGGCGATGTACGTGCGTGTAACAACGTAAGTTTCGACATTGCTCCAGGTGAAGTATTCGGCCTAGCTGGTGAATCTGGCTGTGGTAAATCAACTGTTGCTTTCTCTCTTATGCGCCTGCATAAGCCGCCCGCTTACATCAGTGGTGGCGAGGTTATCTTCAATGGTGAGAACATTCTTGAATACAGTGATGACCGTATGCAAGCGTTCCGTTGGAGCGAGATGTCGATGGTATTCCAGAGTGCGATGAACGCACTCAATCCCGTATTACCAATGGAAGAGCAGTTCTGTGACGTAATTATGCGTCACACCAACATGACTCGTGAGCAAGCTAAGCAACGCGCTGAAGGTCTACTTGAAATCGTAGATATTCACCCGAGCCGATTGAGTGACTACCCTCACCAATTCTCTGGCGGCATGCGTCAGCGCTTGGTTATTGCTATCGCTTTAGCATTGAATCCAAAGCTTATCATTATGGATGAGCCAACGACCGCACTTGATGTGGTTGTTCAACGCGAAATCCTACAAAAGATCTATGCACTAAAAGAAGAGTTTGGCTTCTCGATCCTGTTCATCACCCATGACTTGTCATTGATGGTCGAGTTCTCTGACCGTATCGGCATCATGTACTCAGGTGAGCTCATCGAGGTTGCCAATGCTCAAGATATTCTAGAAAACCCTTACCACCCTTATACCAAAGGGCTGGGAAGTTCTTTCCCTCCACTAACAGGGCCAAAGACAAAACTAGCAGGCATTCCGGGTAACCCTCTGAACCTGTTAGAGATCCCTGAAGGGTGTCGTTTCCAAGCTCGTTGTGATCGTGTACATGAAACGTGTACCAAGGTGCCAACCAAGCTGCGTTCTATCGACCCGGGGCATTTGTCTAACTGCCACCTGTACGGTGACCCAATAGTACAAAGGAAGCTATAGCTTGCACGCTGATTCAGCGTGAATAACGAATAAGGCGGCTCGACCGCCGAAATGCAAGCAAAGCGAATAAGGATTCTGGAGACAATTATGAGCAAAGATTTCGGTCAATTATTGGTAGAAGGCAAGAATGTCGTAAAAGACTTCCCAATAAGCAGTACCACAATTCAAACCCCAATGATGCGTGCGATTAACGACGTATCATTCAAGATGTATAAAAGTCGTGGCCTAGCTGTGGTTGGTGAGTCAGGTTCAGGCAAATCAACAACAGCAAAAATGATCGCAAAAATGTACGCACCTTCGGGCGGTACGATCGAATACAAAGGTCGTGATATCCAAGAGATCTCAAGCAGAAAAGATCTTATGCACTACCGTGAAGGCGTGCAGATGGTATGGCAAGACCCGTTTGGTTCTCTGAACCCAACACATAACATCTTTCACCACATAGCTCGACCATTGTTGATCCACAAAAAAGTATCTCCGGGCAACAAGAAAGAGTTACAGGAACGTGTGTACGATCTTCTAGAGCAAGTTGGCTTAGTGCCACCACAAGCAACGGCAGAGAAGTACCCTCATCAACTCTCTGGTGGTCAGCGTCAACGTGTCAACCTAGCCCGTAACATTGCAGTTGGTGCAGAAGTTGTATTAGCCGATGAACCAACATCGATGCTTGATGTATCGATTCGTGCTGGTGTTTTGAACCTGATGGAAGAAATGAAGTTTGAGAAACAAATGTCTCTACTTTACATCACTCACGATATCGCAACCGCTCGTTACATTGCTGAAGATCTTTCAGTGATGTACGTAGGACACATGGTGGAATGGGGCGATACCGATGATGTGATTGCTAACCCTCAGCATCCTTACACCCAACTGCTTGTTTCTGCGGTTCCAGATCCTAAAAAATCGATCCACGAACAACTCGCAGGCAACAAAGGTGAGATCCCTCTTTGGACACCAGTATCAGCAGGTTGCCCATTTGCAGGCCGTTGCACTCATGCAATGGACAAGTGTAAAGAGCAGTTACCAGGGGTTACGCAGTTAGCTGATAACCACTTTGTGCGTTGTTACCTACACGAAAGCTAAGCAATAAAACCAAGTTAGGGTCTGCGGGCCCTAACTATTTATATCCAAAACATTTTATATCCAAAACATTCAAGTACCTAGCCAGTAGAAACTAGGACTGTCGGAGAATATTGATGCTGTTATTGACCAACCATATTGGCTACGAATCCACGGCTCCAAAGCAGGCTATTCTGCAAACGAAGAAAGCTCGCTTATCAAGTACGACTGCACTTTTGGTGTGTGCCGACAACCATATCACTGTCGGAAGTTTTGATGTGGTTAAACAAGGCCGCGTAGCAAATTGGCATCAAGGGCAATTCTTCACTATCGATTTCAGTTCATTCACTGAATCAGGTCGCTACTACCTACGTTTTGACAACCTACGCTCTGAAGTATTTGAGATTGGTAGCAACCTATTAATGAACCACACGTTTTCTGATGTGCTTCATTACTTTAAGTCACAACGCTGTGGCGGTAGTTTCGACAAAAAAGATCGACAAGCACAAATTATGGGCACTGACAGATACGTCGATGTTCATGGCGGTTGGTACGACGCATCGGGTGATGTAAGTAAGTACTTTAGCCACCTATCTTATGGCAATTATCTCAACCCACAACAAATTCCGATGGTTGTTTGGAATATGCTCAAAAGCGTGCGCTTAACTAGCAATAACTCAGACTTTCCTAAATTCTCTATGACTCGTTTAGTGGAAGAAGCCCTATTCGGTGCCGATTTCTTAGTACGTATGCAAGACGCTGACGGATACTTTTACATGACGGTATTCGACAAGTGGAGTAAAGACATCAATCAACGTGACATCTGCGCATACGCCACTCAAGAAGGTAACAAATCAACGGACTTGCAAGCGGGCTACCGACAAGGTGCGGGCGTTGCTATCGCCGCATTAGCTGCTGCATCTGAACTTGAAACCTCGGGCAGTTACTCGAGCCAAACTTATCTTGAAACTGCCGTTAGCGGTTATTGGCACCTAAAAGAACATAACCTGCAGTACCTAAACGATGGCGAAGAAAACATCATCGATGAATATTGTGCCCTACTCGCTGCCAATGAACTGTACCGAGTAACAGAGGACGAGCAATACCTATCCGAAGCAAGAGTTTGGGCTAGTCGCTTGATCTCTCGTCAGCAATCTGATGATTCATTTGAGCACTTTTGGTCAGCTAATGCTGATGGCTCTCGCCCCTATTTCCATGCAGCTGAAGCTGGCCTTCCTGTAATTGCTCTATGCGAGTACATCGATAATGAAACTGACACTGAGTTGAAAGAACAAGCACGTGTGGTTGTTGAGCAAGCTTGTCAGTTCGAAATCAATATTACCGACAAAGTCATCAACCCATTTGGCTACCCAAGACAGTACGTTAAAAATGTTGATGGTGATAAGCGCGATGCTTTCTTCGTTACTCAGAAGAACGAGACAGGCTACTGGTGGCAAGGCGAAAACGCGCGCCTTGGCTCAATTGCGACCATGGCGTACTTAGTTCAACCACACATTCAAAATGCCGATCTTCAAAAGCGCTTAATCCAACTTTCACAAAACAGTCTTGATTGGATTTTAGGATTGAATCCTTACCACATGTGCATGCTTGATGGCCACGGTCATAACAACCCAGACTATCTACCACAACTTGGTTTCTTCAATGCCAAAGGCGGGATTTGCAATGGCATCACGGCAGGGTTCGAAGACGAACAAGACATCGCATTCAACCCACCAGCACAGAAAGACGACATGCTTCAAAACTGGCGCTGGGGTGAACAATGGATCCCTCATGGGGCGTGGTATTTGCTAGCAACGGCTGCGCAATTCAACTTCCTAGCACAAAGTAAGGAGCAATAATCATGACGCTTTACTACGTAGGTATTGATGGTGGCGGCACATCTTGCCGTGCTCGCATTCGTGATGACCAAGGCAAACTCATTGGTGAAGCGAAAAGTGGCAGTGCCAACATCCTTTTGGGTGTCGATGTTGCAATGAGTTCAATTGTTGATGCGATTACTAAAGCCGCACAACAAGGGCAACTCAACTCTAACGATTTTTCTAATATGCATGTTGGTTTGGCGCTAGCTGGTGCTGAACAGAAGTCAGCATGGCTCGACTTCATGGCACAAGCACACCCTTTCGCAAGTATGACACTCAATACAGACGCCTATGGTGCATGTATTGGTGCACATAATGGCCAAGACGGCGCGATCATGATTGGTGGTACAGGTTCATGTGGTATCTACCTAAACAACGGCGAACAACATGTGGTTGGCGGTCGTGAATTTCCAATTTCTGACCAAGGCGGCGGCGCAGTGATGGGCCTTCGTTTAATTCAGCAAGTTCTACTCGCTGAAGATGGTATTCGTAACAAAACCCCACTAACTCAACATGTCATGAATCATTTCAATAATGATGTTGATGCGATCGTGGCATGGTCAAAAGGCGCGATTCCAAAGGATTACGGTCAATTCTCACCCGTCATTTTTCAACTGGCAAATGAAGGCGATGAACTGGCTATAGAGATGCTTAAGCAGACTGCAGCCGATATCGAAATGTTTGTATTAGCGCTGCATCGAAAAGGCGCTGACAAGGTGTGCTTAATGGGAAGTATCGCTGAGCGTATTCTCAACTGGCTATCACCACCTGTACAACAATGGATCGTTAAACCTCAATTTGACGCTATCGAAGGCGCATTGATGTTTGCCGGCAAGTCACAACACAACTTGTATCAACAGGCTTAGCAGGGAAGTTATATGAATTATCGCATCGACTTAGCTGTTCTTTCTGAACAAAAAAATAACTGCCGATTTGGCCTTACGGTACATAATTTAAGTGACCTCGACGTAAAAGATTGGTCTCTGCATTTTGCATTTGACCGATTCATCCTTCCTGAGAGTCTATCGCAAGGTGAACTGACTCAAGTTGGAAGCTATTGCTCGTTCAAACCAAGTTCTTCAGTATTAAAGGCCAACAACCATTACTACCTTGAATTCAGTATTCAAAGCGCCCCATTCCGCTTCTATTCTGATGGCCTTAACGATGCCTTTATCCAGTCACATCATGATGGAGAAACATCGGTACTGCCTGTCGCGATATCACCCATAGTACTGGCTTCGCCATACCGTGAACGCAATCAAATACCTGAAGTTAACGCTTCTGAGATAGCATTGATTCCTCAACCAAATCAGATCGAACTCAAGCAAGGTAGTTTCGCGCTAAGCTGTGGATGCAAGATTGAGGTTCAATCTCACCTTGCAGATAAAGCCGTCTCTTGGTTGCAGCAAGAATTACTTTCTACCTTTGAACTGTCGATTTCGAATGAGCTTCCAACTGAACTTTCAAAAGACGAAAGCGGCGACATTCTATTTCGCAGCAATCCAACATTAGACGAAGCAGAATACAAACTCCGCATTACTGAACAACAAATAATTGTTGAATCAGGTAGCCAGTCTGGGTTTACACACGCAGTGGCAAGTCTGATTCAATTGATTCAACAACTGGATGCCGAAAATTTTTCTATTCCATGCTGCAAAATCGCCGATCACCCTCGCTTTAAGTACCGAGGCATGATGTTGGACTGCGCGCGTCACTTCCACTCAGTAGAGCAAGTGAAGCGTTTAATCAATCAACTGGCGCACTACAAGTTCAACGTATTTCATTGGCACCTAACTGACGATGAAGGTTGGAGAATTGAGATTAAGAGCCTGCCTCAGCTGACTGAAATCGGCGCTTGGCGCGGTCCTGATCATGCATTAGAACCGCAATACACCCACCTTGCGGATAACTATGGCGGCTTCTACACGCAGCAACAGATTCGTGAAGTCATTGAATACGCAGAGCAACGCAGCATCATGGTGATCCCAGAGATCGATATCCCAGGACACTGTCGTGCCGCAATAAAGTCGCTGCCTGAGATGCTGGTAGAGCAAGCCGACACTACTCAATACAAGAGTATTCAGCACTACAACGACAATGTACTAAATCCAGGCTTGCCAGGTACTTATCAGTTCCTAGATGCTGTGATTGAAGAAGTCGCAGAACTTTTCCCTAGCGAATTGATTCACATGGGCGCAGATGAAGTACCACCGGGCGTGTGGACCAACAGCCCTGCCGCTCAAGCACTGATGAAAGAGCACCAGTATCAAGACAGCAAAGACCTACAAGGCCACCTATTCCGCTATGCCGAGAACAAACTCAAACAACTTGGTAAGCGCATGGTGGGCTGGGAAGAAGCACAGCACGGCGACAAGGTGAGCAAAGAGACCATCATCTATTCATGGCTCAGTGAAGAAGCCGCTATCAATTGTGCTCGCCAAGGCTTTGATGTGGTGCTGCAACCAGCACAGTTTACCTATCTCGACATGACCCAAGATTATGCACCGGAAGAACCGGGCGTAGATTGGGCTGCCGTTATCCCCTTAGAACAAGCTTATACCTACGAAGCCCTCGCTGAGATATCCGACACCGATCCAATTCGTAAGCGGATCCGCGGAATTCAGTGTGCTCTATGGTGTGAGATCGTTACCAATCAAAAGCGCATGGATTACATGGTATTTCCAAGAATTAGCGCTTTAGCTGAAGGATGTTGGACACATAAAAACAACCGAAACTGGCTAGATTACCTATCTCGCCTAAAAGGCCACCTGCCATTACTCGACAGACTCAATGTTGATTATCGCAACCCTTGGAAATCTGAATAAAACGAAACCAAAGCACACTCAAGTCGAGTACTTGCTTCCCCTGATTAAGGTGCTCAGTCAGATTCGACTCAGCATCATTATTTAAAAATTAGCTGCATAGATGCAGTTTGTTAAAAAGGAAATGACAATGAAATACGGCTATTTCGATAACGATAATCGCGAATACGTCATCACTCGCCCTGATGTACCAGCACCTTGGACCAACTACCTAGGTACTGAAAAGTTTTGTACCGTGATTTCGCACAATGCTGGCGGCTACTCGTTCTACAATTCTCCGGAATACAACCGTGTTACTAAATTCCGTCCAAACGGCACCTTCGACCGTCCAGGACACTATGTTTACCTGCGTGATGATGAGACGGGCGATTACTGGTCTATTTCTTGGCAGCCTGTGGCAAAGAGCCTAGATGAAGCGAACTACGAAGTTCGTCACGGCCTGTCATACTCAAAATTCAAGTGTGAATACAGTGGTATTACAGCAACCAAAACGTTATTCGTTCCTAAGGGTGAAGATGCGGAAGTTTGGGACGTGGTACTAAAGAACAACACTGACAAACCAAGAACCATCAGTACTTTCTCATTTGTTGAGTTCTCGTTCAGCCACATCCAATCGGATAATCAGAACCATCAGATGTCTTTGTACTCTGCGGGTACGTCTTACCAAGAAGGTGTTCTTGAATACGACCTGTACTACAACACTAACGACTTTGAAGGTTTCTACTACCTAGCTTCAACTTTCTCACCAGATAGCTACGACGGCCAACGTGACAACTTCCTTGGCATGTACCGTGATGAAGCGAACCCAATTGCCGTTGAGAACGGTAAATGTTCTAACAGCGCTCAAACCTGTTACAACCACTGTGGTTCTCTGCACAAGCAATTTACCATTCAGCCGGGTGAAGAAGTTCGCTTTGCTTATGTACTCGGTATCGGTAAAGGCAACGGCGAGCGCCTACGTGAAAAGTACCAAGACACAGCCAACGTCGATGCCGCTTTCCAAGGCATCAAAGATCACTGGGACGAGCGTTGCAACAAATTCCAAGTTAAGTCTCCAAACGAAGGCTTAGACACCATGATCAACACATGGACGCTATACCAAGCGGAAACCTGTGTGGTTTGGTCGCGCTTTGCATCCTTCATTGAAGTCGGTGGCCGTACTGGCCTTGGTTACCGTGATACTGCGCAAGACGCGATCTCAGTACCTCATGCCAACCCACAAATGACCAAGAAACGTATTATCGACCTGCTTCGCGGCCAAGTGAAAGCGGGCTACGGTCTACACTTGTTCGATCCTGACTGGTTCGATCCAGAAAAAGCAGATGTTGAACCTTCAAAATCGCCAACGGTTGTTCCAACGCCTTCAGACGACGATAAGATCCATGGCATTGAAGACACCTGTTCTGATGATCACTTATGGATCGTTCCGACCATCATCAAATATGTAATGGAAACCGGTGAACACGACTTCTTTGATGAAGTGATCCCATACGCAGACGGTGGCGAAGCGACCGTTTACGAACACATGAAAGCGGCACTGAACTTCTCTGCTGAATACGTGGGTCAAACGGGCATTTGTAAGGGCCTTCGTGCAGACTGGAATGACTGTTTAAACCTAGGTGGCGGTGAGTCGTCAATGGTTTCATTCCTGCACTTCTGGGCTCTACAAGAATTCCTAGACCTAGCTAAGTTCCGCAATAACGATGCTGACGTTGCTAAATACACAGAAATGGCCGCGAACGTACGTGAAGCCTGTGAAACACACCTATGGGATGACGAAGGTGGCTGGTACATCCGTGGTCTAACAAAAAATGGCGACAAGATCGGTACCGCTCAACAAGCTGAAGGTCGTGTACACCTTGAGTCAAACACGCTAGCGGTTCTATCTGGCGCGGTTTCTCAAGAGCGTGGCGAGAAAGCGATGGACGCTGTTGATGAGAACCTATTCTCTGAATACGGCTTGCACCTAAATTCTCCTTCATTCGCAACACCAAACGATGATATCGGCTTTGTGACTCGCGTTTATCAAGGCGTAAAAGAGAATGGCGCAATCTTCTCTCACCCGAACCCATGGGCTTGGGTAGCAGAAGCGAAGCTAGGTCGTGGTGACCGTGCGATGAAGTTCTACGACGCACTGAACCCGTACAACCAAAACGACATGATTGAAACACGTTACGCAGAACCATACTCGTACGTGCAGTTCATCATGGGTAAAGATCATCAAGACCATGGTCGTGCAAACCACCCTTGGTTAACAGGTACGTCGGGTTGGGCTTACTTTGCGGTAACCAACTTCATTCTTGGTGTTCGCACAGGCTTTGAAGGCTTAACGATTGATCCTTGTATTCCGACTGATTGGCCGGAATTCGAGGTTACTCGTCAATGGCGTGGCGCGACTTACAACATCACAGTGCAAAACCCGAATGCAGTAAGCAAAGGGGTTACCTCTATCACTATCAACGGTAAGTCAGTTGAAGGTGCAATCCCAGTACAAGCAGAAGGCAGCGTGAACGACGTTGTCGTTGTTCTAGGCTAGTCACTTAATTTAACGAACAGCTCTTGCCTCAAGTCTTTATCGACTTGAGGCAATGAGACTAAAAGGATTTTCTAATGATTAAATTTGGTACAGGTGGCTGGCGCGCTTTCATTGGTGAAGAGTTCACCAGAGACAATGTTCGCCTTGTAGCGCAAGCGCTCGCTAACATCATCAATAATGAAGATGCAGCCAAGAATGGATTCGTTATCGGCTATGACCGTCGCTTCCTTTCAGATAAAGCGGCATGCTGGTTTGCAGAAGTACTTGCGGCGAACAACATCAAAGTAAGCTTCATTGATAAGTTCGTTCCAACACCTATCGTGATGTTCCAAGCAAAAGAGATGGGATGTATTTACTCTGCGTGTATTACCGCTTCTCACAACCCTGCGGACTATAACGGCATAAAGGTGTTCATTGAAGGTGGACGCGATGCTGACGAGATCATCACAGAGAAGATCGAACAGCAAATCGCAACACTGACCAACGAAGATGTTATACGAGTCGATTTCGAACAAGCGTTAAACGACAAAGAAATCGAGATCATCAACCCGATGAACGACTTTGTTGATTCAATCATCAACTTCATCGATATCGATTCGATTAAGAAAGCCAACCTGCGCGTACTGATTGATCCAATGTTTGGTGTTGCAAAAAATGCTCTGCAAACCGTACTGATCAACGGTCGCTGTGATGTCGATGTAATCAACGATGGTAAGAACCCAGATTTCGGTGGTCTTATGCCGTCCCCAAATGCAGCAACGCTCTATCGCTTGAAGCACTTGGTGGCAGCAGAAGGATATGACATTGGTATTGGTACTGATGGCGATGCCGACCGTTTAGGCATCATTGATGAGAAAGGTCACTTCATTCACCCTAACGAAGTGCTACTCCTACTTTACTACTACTTACTGGAATACAAAGGCTGGAAGGGCTCTGTCGTTCGTAACATCGCCACCACACATCTACTCGACAAAGTAGCGGCAGATCATGGTGAGAAGAGCTTTGAGGTTCCTGTAGGCTTTAAGCATATCAGCTCTCAAATGGAAGCAGATGATTCACTGATTGGTGGTGAAAGCTCGGGCGGTTTAACCATTCGAGGTCATATCAAAGGTAAGGATGGCGTATTTGCTTCAAGCTTACTGGTTGAGATGATCAGTGTAACCGGTAAAAAATTATCTGAGTTACTTGATGAAATCTACTCTAAGTATGGCTATGCCTACACGGCAGAAGGAGATTGCCAGTTTAAGCCTTCAGAGAAAGAAGCGCTCTACACCAAGATTTACGTAGAGAAACAACTGCCTGAATTTGAATACGAAATTGAAAAAGTTAGCTATGAAGATGGTGCCAAAGTGTACTTCAAGAATGGCGGCTGGGTGATCGCTCGCTTCTCAGGAACAGAGCCGTTACTGCGAATCTTCGCAGAAATGGAAGATAAAGACACTGCAGAACGTGTTCTTCAAAAAGTGAAAGACTTCCTCTCTCTATAGACTTATAGAGTGCAGCAGTTTTGAATGGGACTTAACAAACCACTGCCTTGTTAAAGCCTATAGGTGAAGAACTCTTGCCCAGTACTCTGTATCAAAGTGCTGGGCTTTTTTACGAATGCATTTTACTTTTCGGCAGAACGATACTTACTGCGTATCATTAAAACGCCAACACACCTTTGGTATCTACTTTGACGGTGACTGGCATACCAACACCTAGAGCCTCAGAAGACGTTGCTAACAGTTTCTGACCGTTAGCTTCAATCACATAACGACAGTGGTCGCCCATAAATTGTTGTTCCAACACTGACAGGTTACTGTCGACATCATGACTCGCCACTATATGCTGTGGTCTTAGTAACAACGCACATTCCGCTCCCACTTCGATTTGAGTTTGTGCTTTCGCTTCTATCAGACCCAAGCTCGTTTCAAATTCATTATCTGAAATACGCTGTGCATTCAAGTAGCTACCACCACCTAAGAAATCAGCAACAAACTTACTCGATGGGTGGAAGTACAACTCAGATGCTGAACCATATTGCTCAATCACACCATGGTTCATTACCGCCATTTTATCTGAAAAAGCGAATGCTTCTTCACGGCTGTGCGTTACAAAAATAGCAGTAACACCCTGCTTTTTAAATATTTTACGAATCTGAGAGATCAACTCATGGCGAACTTGAGTATCAATATTTGAGAAGGGTTCATCCAATAACAATAAGTCTGGCTTGTACGCTAAAGAACGAGCAATCGCTACGCGCTGCTGTTGACCACCAGAAAGTTGATGTGGGTATCGGTCACCGAATTCATCTAAGTGAACTAGCTCCAACATCTCTTGAACTTTCTCTTTCTTTTGCTGTTCAGAAAGACCTTTGAGGCCAAAGCAGATATTCTGGTTTACCGTCAAGTGCGGAAACAGGGCGTAATCTTGAAAAATCATTCCGATGTTTCTCTGCTCAGGTGGTAACCAGTTGTCTCCATCGTCGATGGTTTGACAGTTCAAGCTCATGACACCACTACTCAATGGAAGCAGGCCGGCAATCGCTTTAAGCAGCGTAGTCTTACCACAACCACTGGCACCAAGCAGACAAACAATTTCACCATGCTCAACTTCTAAAGAAAGAGATTCCAAAATAGTTTGGGACTCGTACTTACAAGTCAGATCTTTAATTGATAATGCACAACTCATTAGTGTTTCTGCTCCAAGGAACGGTTTACGATGATCAGAGGAATTAAACCCACCAACACCAATAATACAGCAGGCATTGCCGCCAACTCTAGGTGCTCATCTGAGGCATAGTTATAAACATAGGTCGCCAATGTTTCGAAGTTGAAAGGACGTAACAGCAATGCCGCATTTAGCTCTTTCATTGATTCGATAAACACCAGTAAACCTGCGATCAACGCGCCGCGTTTAATCAAAGGTAAATGAACACGACGTAACATCTGGTTGGTATTACAGCCCATGGTTTTAGAAGCCATATCCAATGAAGGAGATACTT
This sequence comes from Vibrio sp. 10N.239.312.C11, assembly GCF_041466065.1. NCBI lineage: Bacteria > Pseudomonadati > Pseudomonadota > Gammaproteobacteria > Vibrionales > Vibrionaceae > Vibrio > Vibrio sp. 10N.239.312.C11. Next base: position 60,825 of record NZ_JBFSRZ010000005.1, on the reverse strand, counting down.
TACTCAAGCTACTTTCGATACTGCCGATCGCCACTGCAGAAAAACGCACGACCATTGCAAAGATAAGCGCAAACATGGAACCAGAGAAGATCAAACCAGGTCGTCCCCACTCCATCACTTTAGCGATGTCATTAACCAAGTGATCCATAAACAACACCGGTACCATCACGCCAATCGCTAACACGGTGCCTGGAACGGCATAGCCCATGGAAGCGATACGCATATAAGCCTGATTTTTCTTACTTGGGCTAACACGTTGATTGAAGTTCACAATCAAAGCAATAACGACACCAATAATTGCAGCAACTACCGAAACATAAAGGCTATTAACGGCATACTCTCTAAATTCAGGGGTCCAGCTTTGAGCAAAATATTTGTAGGCATAAATCATTAACTGGGCAAGAGGGAACAAGAATGCGACACACACCAACCCCCAACACCAAAACAATGCTAACCACTTCTTCCAACCGGAAAGGTCGTAACGAAAATCTTCACGACTACTGAATTGATTCTGGAATAATTTCTGTTTGCGACGGCTATAGCGCTCTGAACTCAATAGTAGGATCACGATAATCAGCATAATCGCCGATATTTTCGCAGCAGCCGTTAAGCTTGAGTAACCTAACCAAGTATCGTAAACCGCAGTCGTTAAGGTATTGACTGCAAAGTAACTTACGGTACCAAAGTCACCAATGGTTTCCATTGCAACCAGTGATAGCCCGACCGCCATTGATGGACGAACAAGCGGCAAGGAAATACGACGAAAGCTTTCCCAAGGTGAACACTTTAACAACCGAGCGGATTGCAATAAGGAGACGTTTTGCTCCATAAAAGCCGCGCGGCATAGCAAATAAACATAGGGGTAGAGAACAAGTGACAGAACAATAATAGCTCCGAACAAGGTTCTAATGTCTGGGAACCAGTACTCTCCGGGCCCCCAGCCTGTTAAATCTCGTAGCAGAATTTGAACCGGACCAGCAAAGTCGAACCAATCGGTAAAGATATACCCGACAATATAGCCTGGCATTGCTAATGGCAGCACTAATGCCCACTGTAAAACGCGCTCTCCTGGAACACGGCACATTGCCATAATCCAAGCTGACGGAATACCAAAAGCCAAGGACAGGAATAAGGTTCCTATGACTAAAACCACCGTATTATAAGTATAGGTGGGCATTACTGTGGACATAAGATGAGAAAACAGCTCATCTGTTTCTCCAACAGCAGTCGTAAAAATCGCTAAAATCGGTAAAACCAGCAATACAGCAATGATGCAGCTACTGGTGTTCCATAAATAATTCTTTTCTTTCATCGCCTAACTACAACGAGGCTTAATGAAACACAAATGCATTTGCAAATACATCTCATATCCTTTTAATGGGGGGTTATTTATACCCATATACTGTAATGACTTCAAGGTGAGATGCTCATAACTCTGGGGATTAACGGGGAGCTTTGTATCAAAAAGTGATTTTCCAAAACAAAACAACCCCAAGTTACCGAAATGGCGACTTGAGGCTGTCATTTTACTTGGGCCGAAGCCTACAGTAAAAAATTATAGATCGAACTTAACTTCGTCTAGTAGCTTGATTGCAGCTGCGTGGTGGTCAGCAATCTGATCTAGAGAAATTGTATCAGCTTTGAATTCCCCCCAAGAAGCAACAAGCTCTGAAGGTTTAACATCAGCTTTCACTGGGTATTCGTAGTTCACTTCTGCGTACATGCCTTGCGCCACGTCACCAGATAGGAATTCCATTAGCTTAACCGCGTTCTCTTTATTTGGAGAGAATTTAGCCATTGCCATACCAGAGATATTTACGTGAGTACCTGTTGTCTCTTGGTTAGGGAAGTTAAGGTAAACAGCGTCAGCCCAAGCTTTTTGCTCTTTATCGTTAACCATCTTACCTAGGTAGTAGCTATTACCAAGAGAAACGTCACATAGACCTTCTTTGATCGCTTTAACTTGTGCACGGTCATTACCTTGAGGCTTACGTGCTAGGTTTGCTTTTACGCCTTCTAGCCATTCTTTCGTTTCAGCTTCACCTTTGTGAGCAATCATCGAAGATACTAGAGAAACGTTGTATGGGTGCTTACCGCTACGTGTACAGATTTTACCTTTGAATTCTGGCTTAGCTAGATCAGCGTAAGTGAAATCTTCACCTAGACGACCAACACGGTCACGAGAAGAGTATACGCTACGTGTACGAGTTGTTAGAGCGAACCACTCGTTAGCTGTGTCTTGGTACTGAGCTGGGATATTCTTTTCTAGAACATCACTTTCTACAGCTTGAACTAAACCTTTTTCAGTTAGCTCAGATAGACGGCTGATATCAACAGTTAATACCACATCTGCTGGGCTGTATTCGCCCTCTTGAGCTAGCTTCTCTGCTAAACCTTTCTTAGCAAACTTAACATTCACCTCGATACCAGTCTCTTTTGTGAACTCATCAAACATAGGTTCAACAAGGAAAGGTTGACGGTAAGAGTATACGTTTACTTCTTCAGCAGCGATTGCAGCCGTTGGTGCGATTGCGCTACATGCTAGAGCTGAAAGAGTTAGCAATTTTTTCATTGGTAAAATCCTTTATATCGAAATGATAATCTATATCAGTTGCGTTATTATATTTATTAAAATATTAATTTCAATGATAGAGCACAAAAAAACCTGCTCATGAGAGCAGGTTTCAAGTGGGTAATATGTAAATATTTGTAAATTATGAATTAATACATAGTGTTCTATTTTACAGACACAAACTCTGGATAAGCACCGACACCACAATCGTGCATGTCCATACCTTCAAGTTCTTCATCTTCAGTTACTCGGATACCGATTGTTGCTTTAAGCACTGCCCATACCGCTAGGCTAGCACCGAATACCCATGCAAAGATTACTGCTGCACCCAATAGTTGAGCACCAAACGTTGCATCAGCATTGCTTAGTGGTACAGCCATTAGACCGAAGAAACCACACACACCGTGTACCGATATAGCACCTACTGGATCATCAATCTTAGCTTTGTCTAGAGCGATGATGCTGAATACAACCAATGCACCAGATACAGAACCAATCGCTACAGCAAATAGAGGTGATGGTGATAGAGGGTCTGCAGTGATTGCTACTAGGCCCGCTAACGCACCGTTAAGAATCATTGTTAGGTCTGCTTTACCCCAAGTTGTTTTACATACTAGTAGTGCTGCAATCGCACCTGCTGCAGCTGCTGCGTTGGTGTTAAGGAAGATTTGACCTACTGCTGTCGCGTTCTCAAAGTCAGAAACCATAAGTTGAGAACCGCCGTTGAAACCGAACCAACCAAACCAAAGGATAAATGTACCTAGCGTTGCTAACGGCATGTTTGAACCTGGAATCGGGTAGATTTCACCGTTCTTACCATATTTACCTTTACGAGCGCCCAGTAGAAGCACACCCGCTAACGCTGCTGAAGCACCAGCCATGTGTACGATACCTGAACCAGCAAAGTCACTGAAACCCGCTTCTGATAGGAAACCACCGCCCCAAGTCCAGTAACCTTCCATTGGGTAGATGAATGCTGTTAGCACGACAGAGAAGATAAGGAATGACCAAAGTTTCATTCGCTCAGCAACCGCACCTGATACCACAGACATTGCTGTTGCAACGAAAACGACTTGGAAGAAGAAGTCTGATTCTAATGAGTGGTCTGCACCTTCACCTTGAGTACCAATCAGAGTACCAAATGACGGTAACCAGCCACCTTCGCCGTTATCGACATACATAATGTTGTAACCAACGACTAAGAAAGTCGTACAAGCAATCGCGTACAAACAAATGTTCTTAGTTAAAATTTCTGTGGTGTTCTTTGAACGAACTAGACCAGCTTCAAGCATTGCGAAGCCTGCAGCCATCCACATGACCAACGCACCTGAGATGAGGAAGAAAAAAGTGTCTAGTGCGTAACGTAGTTCCGTTACTGTTGTTGTAAGTTCCATATTAAAGTCTCCAGTCCTTGTAATTCTTTAAAGTGCTTCAGCATCCATTTCACCAGTACGAATTCGTACGGCTTGGCTTAGGTCATACACAAAAATTTTGCCATCGCCGATTTTTCCGGTGTGCGCCGCTTGGCTAATCGCTTCAACAACTCGGTCAACATTTTCAGCTTGGGTTGCAATCTCTAGCTTTACCTTGGGTAGGAAGTCCACCTGGTACTCTGCACCACGATACAATTCAGTGTGCCCCTTCTGACGACCAAAGCCTTTCACTTCAGAAACCGTCATACCTTCAATACCCACATCAGAGAGCGCTTCGCGTACATCGTCTAATTTGAATGGCTTTACAATGGCATTTATTAATTTCATATTCTTTCCTTAAATTCTTCACTTAATCCGTTAATACTCTTATTACAATCCAAGTAGCGTGCCAAAAACTTAAGTATTTGATTTTAAATAAAATAGAAACAATACTGTTTTAGAAAAGAAAAAGGCCGCACCAATATGGTGCGGCCTTTTCACTATCTTAATGCGCTGCATTGTCGTTGCTCTAGTTTTGGGCAACGAAACTTTCACGATGCAAAATCATTAGCAACTAGTAACCTAAAAAATCAATCCAACGCTCGATGAGCAACTCGAAATCGTCAATTCCGCAGCTTGCTTCGCTTTCACAATTATAGAAATCGAACTCACTGCCCTCTTCCATCTCTTGTTCGTGCCCTAGCACATTTTCTTGAATCGTTACGTCGTCTTCATTAATCGCTAGGCTGATCTCTTTGCCTAGTAGCGTCACTTCATTGCTCAGATCTTGTCGAGATTGCTCAATCAACGCCATCACATGATCCAGTTTCTGCTTATCTTTCCCGATCTCTTCTTGAAGCCAGCGGCCAACAATTTCATGACCCATGCTGCACTTTACATAGTACTCGCCCATTAAAGTGTTTCGTGTAAATTCAAATTCCATAAAGGCTCCGCGCACTAATGACAGATAGGGTAAAAAATGAGGCGAGAGTATATAGCGAAGTCATCAAGAGATCGAGTCGCTCTTTGTCCAGCATTCAGACATAAAAAAACGCCTTCTACGAATAGAAGGCGTTCTGTCTGTATATTACTCAGTCAACGATTAAGCGGGTTCTTGGAAGATAACCGTGTCTGCTTTGTCCGTGTACTGACCCATTTTATGGAAATTCAGGTAACGGTATGTATCAGCAGCGGTTGCATTAATCTTCTCTGCGTACGCTAAGTACTCTTCTTTAGTTGGGATACGACCAAGAATCGCACCAACAGCAGAAAGTTCAGCAGAAGCTAGATAAACGTTCGCACCATTACCTAAACGGTTCGGGAAGTTACGAGTAGACGTAGACATAACCGTCGAAGCATCAGCAACACGAGCTTGGTTACCCATACATAATGAACAACCCGGAGTTTCAATACGAACCCCAGCACGACCGAAGATGCCGTAGTAGCCTTCTTCTGTCAGTTGGTCTTTATCCATCTTAGTTGGCGGAGCAACCCACAGGCGAGTATTTAAAGAGCCATTAAACTCTTCTAGCATCTTACCTGCAGCACGGAAGTGACCGATGTTGGTCATACAAGAACCGATGAACACTTCTTGAATCTCAGTGCCTTGAACGTCAGAAAGAAGACGAGCATCATCTGGATCGTTTGGCGCACATAGGATTGGTTGATCGATGTCAGCAAGATCAATCTCGATAACGTGCGCGTATTCCGCATCTGAATCAGCAGATAGCAACTCAGGGTTCGCTAACCACTCTTCCATTGCCGTGATACGACGCTCAATCGTACGAACATCACCATAACCTTCAGCGATCATCCACTTAAGCATAACGATATTCGAGTTCAGGTACTCATCGATAGACTCTTGAGATAGCTTAACCGTACAACCTGCCGCAGAACGCTCTGCTGATGCATCTGAAAGTTCAAATGCTTGCTCAACAGATAGGTGCTCAACACCTTCGATTTCTAGTACACGACCAGAGAACTCATTGATCTTTCCTGCTTTCTCTACCGTTAGTAGACCTTGCTTGATACCGTAAAGCGGAATTGCATGTACTAGGTCACGTAGCGTGATACCTGGCTGCATTTCACCTTTAAAGCGAACCAAGATTGATTCAGGCATATCAAGAGGCATAACACCTGTTGCTGCAGCAAATGCTACTAAGCCAGAACCCGCAGGGAATGAAATACCTAGAGGGAAACGAGTATGCGAGTCACCACCTGTACCTACAGTATCAGGAAGAAGCATACGGTTTAACCATGAGTGGATAACACCATCACCCGGACGAAGTGAAACACCTGCACGGTTCATGATGAAATCAGGCAGTGTATGGTGAGTGTTTACATCAACTGGTTTCGGGTATGCAGATGTGTGACAGAAAGACTGCATCACAAGATCCGCAGAGAAGCCAAGACAAGCCAGATCTTTCAGCTCATCACGCGTCATAGGACCCGTAGTATCTTGAGAACCCACTGTCGTCATTTTAGGTTCGCAGTACTGACCCGCACGCACACCTTCAACGCCACACGCTTTACCTACCATCTTCTGAGCTAATGTGTAGCCTTTATCAGAAGCAGAAGGATCGATTGGTTTAGCAAACAGATCGGTTTCAGCTAGGCCTAGAGCATCACGAGCACGACCCGTTAGGCCACGACCAATGATCAGTGGAATACGGCCACCAGCACGCACTTCATCAAGAAGTACTTTGCTTAGCTCAAAGTTTGAAATCACAGAACCGTTCTTGTGAACAACACCTTCGTACGGGTAGATATCAATGACATCGCCCATGTTCATGTCTTGTACGTTCAGTTCAATGGGTAGTGCGCCTGAATCTTCCATTGTGTTGTAGAAGATTGGTGCAATTTTACCACCCAGACAAACACCGCCAGTACGCTTGTTTGGTACGAATGGGATATCTTCACCCATAAACCAAAGTACTGAGTTTGTTGCCGATTTACGTGAAGAACCTGTACCAACAACATCACCAACGTAAGCCAGTGGAATGCCGTCTTTTTGCATTTCTTCAATTTGATTGATTGGACCAACGCTACCCTGTTCATCAGGAGTAATGCCATCACGTTCCATCTTCAGCATCGCTTTCGCGTGCACTGGGATATCAGGACGTGACCATGCATCAGGCGCTGGTGATAAGTCATCAGTGTTAGTTTCACCGGTAACTTTAAATACTTTAACGGTGATCTTTTCCGCTACTTTGTTTTTCGCTGTAAACCATTCAGCATCAGCCCAAGATTGAAGTACTTGTTGTGCTGAAGCATTACCTGCTTTCGCTTTATCTTCTACATCGTAAAACGCATCGAACATCAGTAGAGTATGAGACAGGGCTTTAACTGCGATTGGAGCAAGCTCAGCATCGTCTAACAGAGACACTAGAGACTCGATGTTGTAACCACCTTGCATAGTACCAAGCAGTTGTGCAGCTTTTGCTTTGCTTACTAGTGGAGAAGCTACTTCACCTTTAGTGATAGCCGTAAGGAAGCCAGCTTTTACGTAAGCAGCTTCATCTACACCCGGTGGAATGCGATTTTCTAGTAGGTCAAGAATGATTTCTTCTTCACCTTGAGGTGGATTCTTTAGAAGTTCAACTAGGCCAGCGACTTGCTCAGCATCTAGTGGTCTTGGGACAACTCCCTCGGCAGCACGTTCTTCGACGTGTTTACGGTAGGCTTCAAGCACGACTTTTTTCCTCTCATTGCGGTTCACTTCTTACCTTCATAATTATTAGTAAAATAAAGAAGCGAACATCCTTGGAAACTTGGCTCTCCATTGCCATTTTTGTCATTCAATTTGTATTGATGAGCGGCATCATAGAGGCCAAACTGTGGGCGGTAGAATAGCAAATTTAACGTTAAATTAAAATCTTATCATTTTGACCAACATAGCAAGTTAAGACGAAAGTCCCACTATTTTTGCCTATTTACGCAGTTAAACGGTGACTCTACGCATGATTATTTGTAGGAAGTACCGACAATCAGATACACCGAATCAAAGTTATCTTCGGTTCGACCATAAGCTAATATGATCGGCCCGATGGGTGAGTCGACACCCGCAAAAACAGAGCCTGCAGTATACATTGGAGCTTCATCCAGTTTTAAGTCATTGTTCGACCAAACGCCACCATGTTCAATAGAGGCACCCACGTAGAACGGTGATTCAAAGAGGCCGAAGTCATTTTCAAACCACTTATAACGGTAGATCAAACTGGTGTAAGCTAAGTTCTGACCGATCAAACTATTTCTTGGAATACCGGATAGATTGAGGAACCCTCCTAACTCTTTCGGATCAATCGGAAAGACTGAGTTTTTACTTTCTACGATGCCGTAATCAACCTTTGCGACTAAAGTATGCTTCTCAATGCTTTGTGCCGCCATAAAATTGGCCGAAAGTTCAAAGACTGTATCACTCTCAGAAGCAAAATCAGCCTCACCATTAGAAGTCTCGTTATCAAAGTCATCATGAGAGATAAGGTACTCTAAATCGACAAAATAACCTTCGGTAGGAAGACTGAAGTTATCCAAAGTATCCAATCTATAACTGGCAAAGGCACCAATACGTTTATAGCCACCACTTCCTAGTGAAGGTAATGATGCCACCTCAATACTGCCATCTGTATAACGTGCACCAAATTTCAGCTCTTGCCACAATGTCGGTTGATAGCCCAATGCAAATTCACTCAGATACTCTTGATAAGACATTGGTAAGTAGTCTTTGGTTGCATCCAGTGTAGGTTCTCCAATCTCGCCGATTCCTGCTGGCAGGTTTCGATTCTGGTTGCTGTAAGCAATAGACACAGATGTGAACAACTTTTGACTCGAAAAGAATGGTGAGAAGAGTTCCGCCTCAATGCGTTTGTCAGTACCCATTTCAAGATTGGTTCTTAACTCTGCGCCATGTTTGTTAATGTCAGTAAAGTTGGCAGAAACACCGAGCGAATACTGGCTGGTAGTCGAGAAATCATCTTCAAGAAAAAATCGAAAATTGAGGTAATTTGGCCCCCAAGATTTTTCATTCACATCGACCAGCAGTTGATCCTCGCCATCAACATTTTCAAATTCATAAGTAACCAACTCGAACCGATCTAAGGCATAAAGATCTTTCACTTTAGATTCGATTTCACTGGTTTTAATAACCTGACCAGAATCGAGGTTTAAACGATTTTCGATCAACTTATCTGAATAGTGGGTGTTGTTGTTGTTAATAATAACTCTATCAACGACAGTCTGGTCGCCATGTTTTAGCTGCTTTCGAGCTTGCTGTTTATGATCTATATACTTTTGATAGTCTGCGTTAGAGAGCGCCAACTTAGAAAGCTGATCCGTATACTGCCTTGTTGCTTCGTATCCAGCATGATAAGCCGTCGGCATTTTATCGAACTCGGTGGTCTCCATTTGCCCAACATCAGGACGTAAGAAAAAATCATCGTCTGTTAACGTCGCGGCTTGCTCTTGAGTGCTGCGTTGAACAAGGTAATTAGAGAGTTGGTCTGCTGCGGCTAAAAAGTTAGTGAAGTCTTCTTTGCTTTTGTAGTTAGTACTGATATCAATCGCAATAACTATGTCAGCACCCATCGCTCTAGCAACATCAACAGGCATGTTATTGGTGACACCACCATCGACCAACATTCGCCCATCAACTTCATAAGGAGGAAGTGCTCCAGGTACTGACATACTCGCCATCATCGCATCAACAAGGTGACCATGATCGATCACGACTTCTTCAAGGTCGATAATATCGGTTGCGACAGAGCGATATGGAATAGCGAGGCTGTCGAAAGAATCGAGGGGAGATAAATTACCAGTGGTCTCGCGCAGAATACGCAACATATTCTGACCTTGAACCACACCTTTTCTGGCTTTGATTTCGCCCCAACCTAAACCGAGATCGGTATTCAGTTGATAACGGTCTTCATATTCTTTGTCTCGCACACGGCGATCACTACGGTTAACGCGATCGCGATAACCACGATTCCAATCAACCGTATAAATAAAGCTCTCGATCTCATCTGCGCTCATCCCTGTCGCATAAAGACCACCAACGTATGCGCCCATGCTGGTACCGGTAATGTAATCAACCGGAATTTGCATCTCTTCTAGGGCTTTAAGCACACCGATGTGAGCTGCACCTTTTGCCCCACCACCAGCAAGAACGACAGCAACGGTTGGCCTTTTATGAGCTTGTTTAAGTTCAACATGTTCTGATGAATCAACCTGTGCTGCAGTAGCGGCAAACAGTTGAAAACTGATCACAGTACCGACAATACCCAAGCTACTCACTAACCAACGAGAAATCATTATCTAAACTATCCTTGTCATTCTTTTCTGTTATGACTTTACCACTGAAAAAGCTTCTTTAGCCACTGTTTTGGTTGACTTTCACAGCCCTTTTTAATGCTGCCACTTTCATCCCAGACCGGCAATTTGACTGTACCACCACAGTCAAACTCTAACGCCCCTTCAGAAGTTCGAGTAAAGCTAGCGGTCGCAATTCCTGTTGGCCAAGGCAGTAATAGTTGTTCAGGCGTTCTTTGCTTCAGATAATCGGCATAGACACGCAACGCACCGCTAGAACCGGTTAGTTTAGTCGGTTTATTATCATCTCGGCCTAACCAAATCGTCGTGACTTCACGACCATCAACACCCACGAACCAACTGTCTCGACTGTCATTACTTGTGCCCGTTTTACCAGCTAACCCAGCCCATGCAAACTGACCTTGTAAGAAACGACCTGTACCTTCCGATACACCCCGCTTCATGGCATACGTTGTTAACCAAGCTGCCTGCTGGTCAACGCTTTGCGATACACGAGGAATCGATTGATACAGAACTTCGCCATCATTATCAACAACAGAACGAAGTGCAGACAAAGGCGCAATGCGACCAGAGTTGGTAATGGTTTGGTACATCTGAGCAACTTGGAACGGAGTCAGTGAGAACGAACCCAAAAACATCGACGGTACTGGGCGAATCTCATTTTTATCGACACCCAGCTTACCAATGGTGTCCGAGACGCTATCAATGCCTAACTGCATGCCTAAACGAACGGTAGGTACGTTATAAGACTTAGAAAGCGCCACATACAAGGGCACATCGCCACGGAACTTACGATCGAAGTTTCTTGGGCTCCATACGCTGCCCTTACTGCCTTTCAAGCTCAGTGGGGTGTCCTTCAATGTTGTCGCCAACGTATACTTCTGAGGTTGTTCCAATGCGGTTAAGTAGATGGCAGGCTTAACCAAAGAACCAATAGGGCGACTCGCATTCAAAGCACGGTTAAAACCATCGTAACCGGTACGTTTACCACCAACCATCGCTCGGATTTCACCAGTATTGCGATCCACGGCAATAGCTGCGGCTTCCAGTTTGTTACCTGCCGTTTTCGATAAATCAGGCACTTTACGAGCAATCGACTTTTCTAACTTGTCTTGGGAAACGGGATCCAGAGAGGTAAAGACTCGAATCCCTTTTTTCGCTTCAAATCGATCGCCTACATACTTCTTAAGCTCAATGTTTACTTGCTGGAAGTAAGCTGGCTGACGACTAGCAATACGTGGGTTGTCTTGAATATCCAAATCACGACTCGCCGCTTCTTCGTATTGTCGCGGAGTTAATATGTCTTGCTGCATCAATAAGCGAAGAACCAGATCGCGTCGAGTCTTAGCACGCTCAGGGTAACGAACCGGATTGTAATACGACGGTCCTTTCACCATACCCACCAGCAATGCTAGTTGATCGATGCGGAGCTCTTGAATAGGTTGACCGAAATACAAACGAGACGCTAAACCGAAGCCATGAATCGCTTGCCCACCATTTTGCCCAAGGTAAACCTCGTTTAAGTAAGCCTCTAGAATACGGTCTTTGCTGTAACGATGGTCCAAGATAAGCGCAATGTAGGCTTCACGAACCTTACGCCACAATGTACGCTCACTGGACAGGAATAGGTTTTTTGCCAACTGTTGTGTCAGCGTGCTACCGCCCTGTACCGTTCGCCCAGCTTTGACGTTAACGACCATTGCACGAGCGATTGCTAATGGCGATACCCCATCGTGTTGATAGAAGCTTCGGTCTTCAGTTGCTAATAAGGCATCAACCATCACTTCTGGGAACTGATTACGTTTTAAGAACAGGCGTTGCTCATCGTTACTTTTTTCAAGCATACCCAGCATTTTCGGTTCAACACGTAGATAGCCCATGTCGCCTTTCTTCTCTAGCGACTGTATACGAGTTAACTCGTTACCGTTGAAATGCAGCATCACATGACGATCCGCTTCAGGTCCATCGACAAACTCGAACGGACGACGAATCATTTCAATCTTGGTTGAAGAAGAAGAGTACTCACCTGGGTGACGAGGAGAATTCACTTTACGGTAATTAAGTACATCCAGTTCATTCTTAACCTGTACCAAACTCACCGCAGTCCCCGGAGACAGATCCAACACACGAGCATAAACAACGGTTGGCAGATCAAAAAGCTGACCTTCAAAACGCTGCTTAACCACTGAATCCAGATAAATACCGACGAACAACAGCAATGCGGCAAGTGCTAAGCCAGCTTTCCAAGAAATGCCCCACAGAATCTTCAACCAACCTCTCTTACCAGACGGCTTAGCCTTAGGTTTAGTCTTTTTCGCTGCTGCTCTTGGCTTTCTAGGCTTGCCTTTCGTCGCTGGTGACTTCTTTGCTGGCGCTTTTTTAGGTGGTGCCTTTTTTGGCGTTAACATTTTGGTCATCATCGGTTCAACTGTCGTTTAGTTTTAGTGGTTGCTACATGATTAGCAGGGTCATCCGGCCAAGGATGTTTTGGGTAACGGCCTTTCATCTCTTTTTGTACTTCTTTGTACGCGCCAGCCCAAAAGCCGGCTAAATCCTGAGTAATTTGCAGTGGTCGTTGCGCAGGAGAAAGCAACTCAAGCACCACCTTTTTACGCCCTTGGGCAATCAAGGGTGAATCTTGCTCACCAAAGACTTCCTGCATTCGAACAGAGATCATTGGCTCAGATTGATATTGGTATCGAATCGACTTCTTACTGCCCGTTGGCATCAGGTAATTAGTCGGTAGCCATTGATCTATTTCTTTATTCAGAGGCCAGCCAAGATAAGCCGACAGTGCTTGTTCAATCGATACATTCGACAGCCCTTTGGCTGACTTAATACCATTCAGATAGGGTGATAGCCACTCATCAAGATGCTCAATCAAACTCGCGTCATCCATCGCTGGCCAATCATGCTCTGGCATCCAAAGCTGTGCGCAGCGTACACGCTCAACGAGCTGTTTAGCTGAAGACGTCCAATGTAAACGCTCCAGTCCGCAGCGAGCGATATAATTCAGTAGCGCTTGGCTCGCCTGATTCGCATCGGGTTCTGGTAAAGCTTTGGTGCTGATAATCAACTTCCCCAAAGACACTCGCTGCTCTGCCACTAAGCGACCACGTTTCTCATCCCAATCGGCGTAATCGGAACACAAAAACAGTTTTGGAAATTCAACTTCTAGCTGCGCAATATCAACCGCGGTAGCTAAGAAAACTTGACTGGCTCGCCCTGTGCTGCGCATCAAATCAATCACGACGATATAGTCATTATTCGCCAATGGATCATCATCACGAACTTCAGCACCGTGACCATTCGCCAGAAGAAAAGCACTGCTGCTCGCACTTCTCGCTTGTGCAATTCGGTCTGGGAATGCAAAACAAAGCACTAATGGTAGCAATGATTCGTCAACTTGTGACAAATCTAAGTGATGATTGAGTTTGCTGGCGAGACTTTTCGCTCGCTGCATCACCACGCTATTTTTTGAGTGTTTTCTTTGCTTCAGTCGATGCAAAGAGTGCTGAATATCCGTCACATTGCGTTCAGGCTCTTCGAGTAAAGCGGCAGCGACAATCGCGACATTCAACAAGGCTGGACTGTTTTGCTGAGCTTTGATCAGCATACTAGCGATACGCGGCTCAATACCTAGGCGCTGGGCTTGCTTACCGAGCGGAGTAAATTGCCCATTACTATCTAATAAATCAAGCTCTTGTAACAGTTCTGTCGCTTGCTCAATCGATGCCTGTGGCGGAACATCTAACCAATGAAGCTCATCGGCACTACTTGCTCCCCATTGCGTCAATTCAGCCACCAGCGAAGAGAGATCAGAATGAAGTATTTCAGGTTCAGGAACGGATGGTTGTTGCATCAACTGTGTTTCACTGTACAAGCGAACACATAAGCCTTCTTCGATTCGCCCAGCACGACCCGCTCTTTGTTCTGCTGAGGATTGTGAGATTTTTACTTGCTCAAGTTTGGTGATTCCAGTTTTCAAATCGAACTTTGCTACTCGCTCCAATCCCGAATCAACAACTAAGCGAATCCCCTCAATCGTCAAAGAAGTTTCCGCAATGTTAGTGGCTAATACCACTTTTCGACGCCCTTTCACCGATGGCGCGATCGCTCTCTGCTGCTGTTCAAAACTCAATTGGCCATACAACGGACACACGTCAATATCACTGACAAGTTGCCCAAGTTGTGATTCCACTTGTTTTATCGCCGAGGCACCCGGTAAGAAAGCCAAAAGTGAACCCGATTCTTTCTCCATCAGAGATTGAATCACCTTAGCCATTTTAGGTGCTAAATATTCATTCGAGCCTAATGGCTGATAGTAGAAGTCGACAGGGAAAGTTCGGCCTTGCGATTCAACATACTTGGCATCAGGTAACAAAGATTGCAGAGCGTGTTGATCTAAGGTTGCCGACATCACCACCACTTTTAGATCGTCACGCAGCGCATCTTGGATCTCCAAGCTAAACGCCAATGCGGTATCTGCGTGAATGCTGCGTTCATGAAATTCATCAAAGATCACCATATCAACCCCAGTCAATTCAGGGTCGGTTTGGATCATTCTCGTCATGATCCCTTCAGTCACGATTTCCAAGCGAGTCGCACTACTGGTTTTAGATTCACCACGAACCCTAAAACCTATGCTCTCTCCCACTTTCTCTCCTAGTTGGCTCGCTAAGTAAGTAGCAATATTCCTTGCAGCCAAACGCCTTGGTTCAAGCATAATGATTTTGCCTTGAACGGCATTAGTCTTAACCAACTGTAAAGGGAAGAATGTTGACTTACCGGCACCGGGAGCGGCCTTTAGAATAAGTTGAGTGTGTGTTTGTACGCCAGCGAGCAGATCTGGCATCACAGCTTCTATGGGCAGTTGTGGCAATGGGTGAACCTTGTGGTGTAATGTTGGCAACATTGTACATAAAAACCTACCTCTCTAAATAAGTAATATGCACTTCAATCCTCCATTAGAGCCAGCGACTCTTATTAAACGCTATAAACGCTTTCTCACTGACATCCAACTTCCAGACGGCAGCGAGCGTACTATCCACTGCGCTAACACCGGAGCGATGACAGGATGTGCGACTCCTGGCAATACGGTGTGGTACTCAACGTCAGACAATGCAAAAAGAAAGTACCCAAACAGCTGGGAGATCTCAGAAACAGACAAAGGTCACCGTATTTGTGTAAATACTGCGCGGGCAAACCAGCTAGCGGTGGAAGCAATTGAAAATGGGACTATAGTTGAACTCTTAGGTTATAACGCGTTACGAACCGAAGTGAAATATGGCAGTGAGAATAGTCGCATTGATATTCTGCTTGAAGATAACGAAAAGCCGCCTTGCTATATCGAAGTAAAAAGTGTCACTTTGCTCGACGAACAAGTGTCAACTAAGCAACAAATATCAACTAAACAACAAGCATCGACCGAAGGGCAAGGTTTTTTCCCTGATGCAGTGACAACTAGAGGCCAAAAACATCTGCGAGAACTCACAGAAATGGTCGAATCTGGAAGTAGAGCCGTACTTTTATTCACTGTTTTACATTCAGGCATTGAAAAAGTGTCTGCGGCACACCATATAGACGCCAAATATTCGTTATTACTAAAACAAGCACAAGACGCTGGAGTTGAAGTGCTTTGCTATAAAGCAGAGCTCAGCAGTACTCAAATACAACTAAAACAAGCCGTTGAATTTATCAATAGCTAAGCAAAAATGCTGAACTATTCACATTGATTGCAAGTTTTAACAAGAGTATTTGCCACCATTCGTTCTTTCTGCTATAGATACCCGCCTTAAAATTAGCTGCTTTGCAGTTGACTAGGTGTAAATAGGAGATGCTGTATGCCAGAATCTAAGAAAAAAGCGCTAGGCATCCTAGCCATCGCAGGTGTTGAACCGTACCAAGCAAAGACAGGTGAAGAGTACATGTCACCTGAGCAAACGGAACATTTTACAAAAATTTTATCAGCTTGGCGCAACCAGCTCAGGGAAGAAGTTGATCGTACTGTGCACCACATGCAGGACGAAGCAGCGAATTTTCCAGATCCTGTTGACCGAGCTTCTCAAGAAGAAGAATTCAGCCTAGAGTTACGTAACCGTGACCGTGAGCGCCGTCTTATCAAGAAAATTGAGAAGACACTAGATAAGATCGAAGAAGACGATTTCGGCTTCTGCGACTCTTGCGGTGTCGAGATTGGTATTCGTCGTCTTGAAGCTCGTCCAACTGCTGACCTTTGTATTGACTGTAAAACACTTGCAGAGATCAAAGAGAAACAGATGCAAGGTTAATTCTTGCGGATGTAAAGAAAGGGAGCTTTGGCTCCCTTTTTTGTTTGTTTTAAAAAGCGGTTTATATCGTTGTTGATAGCGATAAACTAATCGCCAAACGTCTTAAGAATCGGCTACTGCGGTACCATCAAGATTAGGTTTTCACTTATGAATTATATCGGACGCTTTGCACCATCACCGTCAGGTCCTCTTCATTTTGGCTCACTGGTTGCTGCTCTTGGTAGCTACTTTCAAGCGAAATCTAACCAAGGACAATGGTTAGTTCGTATGGAAGACCTCGATCCGCCAAGAGAAATGGCTGGCGCTGCAGACCTCATTCTTAAGACGCTTGAGGCTTACCACCTGTATTGGGACGGTGAAGTCGTTTATCAAAGCCAGCGTCATGACCTATATCAAGCTCAAATTGATCAATGGGTCACTGACAATCAGGCCTACTACTGTCAATGTACCCGTAAGCAGATAAAGTCCTTGGGTGGGTTTTATAGTGGCCACTGCCGAGACAAAGGTTTGGTTGATTCAGGCGAACAGGCGGTGCGCTTGTGTATGGACTTTCCCATCGAGTCCTTTGACGATGTTCGTCACGGCACGATTCAAATTCCCAAAGCATTGGCTGAAGAAGATTTTATTATCAAGCGCAGAGATGGGTTGTTTGCCTATAACTTGGCAGTTGTCCTTGATGACATCGAACAAGGGGTAACAGAAGTCGTTAGAGGTGCAGATCTGATAGAACCAACAGGTCGACAAATCAGTTTGTATAAGACGCTCAAGCAAAAAAACGTGAGCTACTTGCACTTACCATTGGCAACCGATGGCTTGGGGAATAAACTGTCAAAACAAAATCATGCCACCGCGATAGATCTCGACAACCCAAAACCGACGTTAATCAATGCGATGCGATTCTTAGGTTTTGATATCCCGAATGCTCTTTTCGAAGCGTCAATGGATGAAGTTTTATTGTGGGGCTGCCAGCAATGGAACGTCAATCAGTTACCTGATAGTTTACAAAAAGAGCACAGCAATGAGTTCGAAACTAACGGCAAATCGCAATAACGATACATAAAAATACCCTAACAAATACCTGTGACTAAGCAGACGATGTTCTCAAATGGCTCGCGCTAAGCTATTATTAGCCGCAATTAAACTCTGCACTACCACTTTGGACTAAGAGAAAAACAAAGCTGGCGATACCTACTTTGTTATAAACTAATGAATACAAACGACAATACCCCAAGCGAACAACGCGGATTCCACGAATTAGCTCTGAATATTTATACTCGTCAAGAGCACAATATTTCACGCAAGCAGATCAGCGACAATGCACTTAAAGTGTTATATCGCCTGAATGGTGCGGGTTTTGACGCATTTCTAGTCGGTGGTGGTGTACGCGACATCTTATTAGGCTCTCAGCCAAAAGATTTTGATATCGCGACCAACGCAACGCCAGAGCAAATCAAGCACCTATTCAGAAACTGTCGCCTTATCGGTCGACGTTTTCGCTTGGCACATATCATGTTTGGTCGTGACATCATTGAAGTAGCAACTTTCCGTGGCCACCACCAAGAGCCATCGAAAAACGTTTCTGCGCAATCTGAAGAAGGTATGTTGCTACGCGATAACGTGTACGGCAATGTTGATGAAGATGCAGAACGTCGTGACTTCACAATCAATGCGATGTACTACAACATTGCAGACTATAGCATCCACGATTACGCGGGTGGTGTAGAAGATTTAGAAGATAAGCTGATCCGCCTGATTGGCGATCCAGAAACGCGTTACCGCGAAGACCCAGTACGCATGCTACGTGCAATGCGCTTCGCCGCTAAACTGGATTTTGATATTGAGGAAGATACAGCCGACCCAATTGAAGAGTTAGCACACCTTCTAAAAGATATCCCAGCAGCGCGCCTTTACGAAGAGTCTCTAAAATTACTGCAATCAGGTCACGGTTTAGAAACCTACCACTTGATGCGTGAGTACAACCTGTTCCAGCAGATGTTCCCTTCAGTAGCGGAACACTTCACAGAAGGCTACGACTCACATACCGAGCAGATGCTTGATTTGGTACTCGACTCGACTGACCTTCGCATCGAAGATGGCAAGCGAGTAAACCCCGCGTTTATGTTTGCTGCAATGCTATGGTACCCAATGAACAAGTTGGCAGACAAGCTTGTCGCTGAACAGGGTATGGCGCACTACGATGCGATCATGGAAGCAAGTAACATCATTCTTGATCGACAAGTAAAATCAATTGCGATTCCTCGTCGCCATACCGCAACCATTCGCGAAGTTTGGCAACTGCAACTACGACTGCCTCGCCGCAACGGTAAACGTGCCGTTCGCCTGATGGAACTCAACAAGTTCCGTGCTGGCTACGATTTCCTAGAAATGCGTGGCGAAATTGAAGGTGGCGAAACCAAAGAACTAGCAAAATGGTGGGAGCGTTATCAGACAGCAGGACGCAATATGCGTCAAGCGATGGCTAATGACGTAGCAGCACCATCAAAGTCGGGTCATCGCCGCCGTAAGACTTACAGGAACAAAAAGAGTAAGCAATCAGAATGATAACGGCTTACATTGCGGTCGGCAGTAATCTTGCCGACCCCGTTAGCCAAGCAAACTTGGCTATCGAAACGCTAAAGAATCTTCCGCGAACAACGTTTGTTGCGACCTCACAGCTATATAGTAGCACTCCAATGGGGCCGCAAAACCAACCCGACTACATCAACGCGGTAGTAGCAATTAGAACAGAATTAACGCCAATTGAACTGCTTGATTGCACTCAAAAGATCGAGCAAGAGCAAGGGCGCGTCCGTAAAGACGAGCGTTGGGGGCCAAGAACCTTGGATCTCGATATCGTGTTATACGGCAATGAGGTGATCGATTCAGAGCGCTTAACCGTTCCTCATTACGGAATGAAAGAAAGAGAATTTGTGCTCTACCCGCTTGCTGAAATCGCACCAAGTTTACAACTCCCTGATGGGACTGAGCTGACAGAACTACTAAAAATAGTAGATAAGAACGGGCTCAATGTTTGGCAGCAATAGCCAAGCGCATTAAGGAAAATCAATGAAAAAAGTAACCATTAACGACCTAATCAAGTGCAAACAAGAAGGCCGTAAATTCGCGACGTCGACAGCTTATGATGCAAGTTTTGCTCAATTATTCGAAAGCCAAGATATGCCAGTTCTACTTGTCGGTGACTCACTTGGCATGGTTCTACAAGGTCGTAACGATACATTACCAGTAACCGTTGAAGATATTGCTTACCATACTCGCTCAGTGCGTGCTGGGAGCCCAAACTGTCTTCTTATGGCTGACATGCCATTCATGAGTTATGCCACACCAGAGCAAGCCTGTGAGAACGCAGCAACCTTAATGCGCGCTGGTGCGAATATGGTGAAAATCGAAGGCGGAAGCTGGTTGATTGAAACTGTGAAGATGCTAACAGAACGTGCTGTACCAGTATGTGCACACTTAGGCTTAACGCCTCAATCGGTAAACATTTTTGGTGGTTACAAAGTTCAAGGTCGTGACAACGAGCAAGCCGATAAAATGGTTGCTGATGCGCTAGCACTACAAAATGCAGGTGCTCAAATCGTTCTTCTTGAATGTGTACCAGCTTCATTAGCAAAAAGAATTACAGAAGCTTGTGACGTACCGGTTATCGGCATCGGCGCAGGTAATGTTACCGATGGTCAGATCTTGGTTATGCATGACATGTTCGGTATTTCTGCGAACTACATGCCGAAATTCTCTAAGAATTTCCTAGCTGAAACAGGTGATATGCGTAAAGCCGTCGCTCTATACAAAGAAGAAGTAGAGAGCGCACGTTTCCCTGATGATGCTCATACAATCGCTTAGGAGTAACTATGCAAACTTTTGCTGAAATAGCGGCTCTTCGTGAGCAGATTAAACAGTTTAAGCGTGATGGACGTACGGTTGCTTTTGTCCCAACAATGGGAAACCTACATGAAGGTCACCTAACTCTGGTCAAGAAAGCTCGTGAACTAGCTGACATTGTTGTTGTAAGCATTTTTGTTAACCCAATGCAGTTTGATCGCGCCGACGACCTAAATAACTACCCTCGTACGTTAGAAGCCGATTTAAACAAACTAACAGGCGAAGGTGTTGAGTTAGTCTTTACGCCAACACCAGAGGTTATGTACCCAGATGGATTGGACAAACAGACGTTTGTTGAAGTCCCGGGTATATCTCATATGCTTGAAGGTGCCTCTCGTCCAGGTCACTTCCGCGGTGTATCAACAATTGTCACGAAACTGTTTAATATCGTTCAGCCAGACTTTGCATGCTTCGGTGAGAAAGATTTCCAACAACTTGCTGTGATTCGCCAGATGACAACTGACTTAGCGCTAGACATTGAGATTGTGGGCGTAGCGACTGTTCGTGAAATGGATGGTTTAGCAATGAGCTCTCGCAATAGCAACCTAACGATTGACGAACGTCAGCGAGCTCCAGTTCTAGCGCGCACTATGCGTTGGATCAGCAGTGCTATTCGTGGTGGTCGTGATGATTACGCGTCTGTCATTGAAGATGCAACAGACCAACTGCGCGCAGCAGACCTACAACCGGATGAAATATTCATTTGTGATGTGAAAACGTTACAAGCAATCACTTCAGAATCGACTCAAGCAGTGATTCTAATGTCGGCTTTCCTAGGTAAGACTCGTCTTATCGACAACCAAGTTTTAGATTTGGTCACGGAAACGAAAGAAGAAGTGAAAGAAGAAACTGCTGAGTAATCGCTTTCTTCTTTTTACGTAAACCAGGTCCTAACGCAAAGCACAAATGAAAAACATAAAAAAGGTCGATGTAATATCGACCTTTTTCTTTGCCTGCGATTCAGGATAATTAATAGCTCCTAGATAACTAATAGATCCTGGATAACTAATAGCTCTTGGATAACCAAAAGTTAGCTACGTAAGCCGATCCCCTTTGTAACTAAGTAATGTGCAATGCCATACAGCACGACAATAAACACACCTAGTACGCCAAACGACGTCACAATACCCACATCAGACACACCCAAAAAGCCATATCTAAACGCGTTTACCATATACACGATAGGGTTCAACTTCGATACACCTTGCCAGAATTCAGGCAATAGACTGATCGAGTAGAACACACCACCCAGATACGTCAGCGGCGTTAAAATGAAGGTTGGGATAATAGAAATATCATCAAACGTGCGTGCGAATACAGCGTTGATCAAACCACCCAGAGCAAACACAACCGACGTGAGAAATACCGTCGCAATGATCACGCCCCAGTGGTCGACTTGAAGGTCAACAAAGAACAGCGATACAAAGGTGACGATAGTGCCCACTAACAAGCCACGCACCACGCCGCCCATTACGAAGCCGGCGATAATCACGTAGTTAGGAACAGGCGCTACAAGCAGCTCCTCAATGTTCTTCTGGAATTTGGCACTAAAGAACGATGAAGCAACGTTGGAATATGAGTTGGTGATCACCGACATCATGATCAGACCGGGCACAATGTATTCCATGTAGCTAAAGCCATTCATTTCACCAATACGCGCACCAATCAGGTTACCGAAGATGATGAAGTAAAGCGTCATGGTAATCGCTGGCGGCACCAGAGTTTGCACCCAGATACGCGTGAAGCGATTGATCTCTTTGGTCAACAAGCTGCAGAAAGCGGTCCAATATAGGCTGTACATATTATTTATTCCCCTCACGGACGATACTCACAAATAGCTCTTCTAGGCGGTTTGCTTTGTTACGCATAGAGAGAACTTTTACCTGCTGCTCACTCAATTGATCAAAGATGGTATTCAAACCTCGATTCTTGTCGATTTCGATTTCTAGCGAGCCATTAACCATCACTTGGCTATTCACACCTTCAAGTTTAGGTTCAGTCGCACCCTCTTCAAGATCAAGAATAAAGGTCTCGGCACTCAACTTACCCAACAGCGACTTCATTGTGGTGTTCTCAATCAACTCACCACGATTGATGATACCAATGTTACGACACAGCATTTCCGCTTCTTCTAGATAGTGCGTAGTTAAAATAATGGTGATGCCCTGCTTCTCGTTGATCTCCTTGAGGAATTCCCACATTGAACGACGCAATTCAATATCAACACCCGCCGTTGGTTCATCAAGAATTAACAAATGAGGCTCATGCATCAGTGCACGCGCGATCATCAAACGACGCTTCATACCACCAGATAAGTTACGCGCACGTTCGCCACGCTTTTCCCACAAATCGAGCTGAGATAAGTACTTTTTAGCGCGTTCTTTAGCGAGAGCTTTCGGTACACCGTAGTAACCGGCTTGTTGTAGCACGATCTGCTCAACCGTTTCGAACGGGTTAAAGTTAAACTCTTGCGGGACTAAACCTAAGTTCAACTTCGCTAACTCCAGATCGGTATCAATGTCGTAGCCAAACACTTTCACCTTGCCTGACGTTTTATTAACCAGTGAAGAGATAACACCAATGGTGGTGGATTTACCCGCACCATTTGGGCCAAGTAGTGCGTAAAAGTCGCCTTTTTCTACTTGTAAACTCACGCCCTTAAGAGCCTCAAAGCCCCCTGCATAAGTTTTTCTTAGTTGCTCAATTTCTAATGCATACATAGAGGTAGACTGCCATTTGCTATAGATAAGATGTTGATGACCGAGCTTGAGAAAGAGAGTAATACTTAAAACGAGCTAGCAGAAAACTAACTCAAACTTATTTACTCGACCATTTTGCAAACAAGTTTATCGTTGATTAACGATTAATACAAATACCGAGTGAGGCTTTCTTTCGAAAGCGAACAAGAATATTAGGTACGTAAAGAGCAATTCAGTGTTCAGTAAACATAAAAAATGCCGTTAAGTTATTAACTTAACGGCATTAATCACCAATACTATATTTGTCGTCTATAACTGATTCATGTCAAATTATTGCTGAAGATTAAACCGAGTCAAATTGATGTTCATCTCTATCAACATAGCTTGTTGCAGCTGTCAGGGCTTCATATCTGAATCGATAAGTATTGGATTCAGGCACAAGGTCAATCACATGGAATTTTTCTAATTGCTGACGAGTATTCTCATTAGGACACAATAAGTACACCTCACACTGCGCATCTAGGGCATCTTTAATCGCATTTTCTAGCGCTAAGCCAACGGTAACATCAATCATAGGCACATCAGTTAGGTCTAAGATCATCGCTTCATAATCAGAAATGCTCGAGTGTTGACGTGAAATCGCTTTTGAAACACTGAATATCATCGGCCCAGAAAGGTAGAAGAACAGCACTTTACCATTAGCACTATCCAGTAACTGACGTTCACTGTCAGTCAATGGGATATCGTCTTCATCATCGCCATCACTGATCGCCTTAACTTGTCTAGCTTGCTCTCGACTCAGCCTTTCAATGATCAGAATGTTTGAGATAAAAACGCCCAGCCCCACCGCAATAATTAGATCAACGAATACGGTTAATAACATCACACCGTACATGACACCCATGCCAGCATAACTCACCTTGTGTGCGCGCTGAATAAAACTCCAATCAAGGATGTTGAAACCGACATACATCGCGATACCAGCCAACACAGCCATAGGGATCGGTTCTGTTAAGCCTCCCGCAACCAATACCACTAGCGCAAGCACCAAAGCACGAATAACACCAGAAAGCGGAGAACGAGCCCCTACCTGAATATTGGTCACGGTGCCCATGGTTGCGCCCGCACCGGGTAGCGCACCAAACAGACCAGAAATCATATTCGCAATGCCTTGGCCACGAAGTTCTTTGTCTGAATCATGCTCTTTACGAGTCAATGAATCTCCGATAACCGCAGTCAAAAGCGTATCAATACAACCAAGAGTACCTAGCACCAAAGCATCGATAACCATTGTGGTGAATTGCTCAGAGCTGATAGTCGGAATAACAAGAGAAGGTAAGCCTGCGGGAATTTCACCAATACGGCGAATAGAATCGGTATCAAAGATAATAACGGATAAGAGCGTTACAGCCACTAAAGCGACCAATTGAGCGGGCACATACTTACGATATTTAGCAGGAAAACCGAAAAGGATACCAAGCGTTAACACCCCCAAAAACAGCTCACTGACTTTCAGATTTGCTAGCGTATCAGGAAGTGCCGAAAGTGTGCCCATCACTCCGCCAGAAGGGGCTGCGTGCCCTAGCAAAGGAGAAAGCTGCAGAATGACAAGAATCACGCCGATACCGGACATAAAGCCAGATATCACGCTATATGGCATCAAAGTGACGTACTTTCCTAGCTTTAATGTACCGAGTAATATCTGAAAAGCACCCGCCATCATTACCACGGTAAAGGTCATTGCCATCCCGGTTTCAGGGTACTTGGCCACCATGCTGGTCATTACTGCCGTCATGATCACTGTCATCGGCCCGGTAGGCTCTGATATCAAGCTGCTTGAGCCACCAAACAATGCCGCAAATAGGCCCACCATGATGGCGCCCCAAAGGCCAGCTTCCGCGCCCGCACCAGAAGCGACACCAAATGCCAACGCTAAAGGCAATGAGATGATGGCTGTAGTTACACCGCCAAACATATCTCCTTTGAGATTGATATCCGTAAAACGACTTCCAAACAAAACACACCTTCCTGATGATGAAATGACAAACCTTATCACTTTAACAAATGTATCAACGGTTCAGAAAGTGTTAATTTAATCACACTATTCGTCTCTTATATTCGGATTATGCCTTTTACGCTAAGTTAATGATTTTAACGACTAGTACACGTCAGATGAGTACTATTTGACACAGTTTTTACAAGATTGAATTTGTAACATTGTGTATAGTTAGAGTTCTTAATTAAGGGATGTAAGACGCAAAATGCCAGAGATTAAACAGCTTTTTGAAAACAACTCTAAATGGTCAGAAGAAATTCGCTCTCAACGACCAGAGTATTTTACAACGCTTGAAGAGGGTCAAAGCCCTGGTTTTCTATGGATAGGCTGCTCAGATAGCCGCGTTCCGGCCGAGCGTCTCACTGGTTTGTATTCTGGCGAACTGTTTGTTCACCGAAATGTCGCTAATCAAGTAGTTCATACCGACCTAAACTGCTTATCAGTAGTGCAATACGCTGTCGATGTACTCAAAGTGAAACACGTTATTGTTTGTGGTCACTACGGCTGTGGCGGTGTTAACGCAGCGATAGATAACCCTAAACTGGGTCTTATCAACAACTGGCTACTCCACATACGCGATAACTATCTTAAGTACCGTAAGCAAATTGAATCTCTGCCTCGTGAACAATGGGGTGACAAGTTATGCGAAATTAACGTTGCTGAACAAGTGTACAATCTTGGTAACTCAACCATCATGCAAAGCGCATGGGAACGTGGGCAAGATATTGAAATCCACGGTGTGGTTTATGGTATTGGTAATGGCAAACTGCAAGATCTTGGTGTTCGTTGCTCAAGTAATGATACTTTAGAAAACAGTCATTTAGCGGCGCTTGATAAAATCCTATCGTCTCCAATTCTAGGTTAATTCTTAACGTCTAACCAATAGATATAAGAAAGAATAGATATAAAAAAGGCTCGCGTTTTGCGAGCCTTTTTTGTTTGTGTTCAACAGAGTCGTTATTACTCTTGAGGTACAACTTTACCGATGTACGGTAGGTGACGATATTTTTGTGCGTAGTCGATACCCACACCAACAACGAATTCATCTGGGATTTCAAAACCAATCCACTTTGTGTCTACAATGACTTCACGACGAGAAGGCTTGTCTAATAACGTACAAATTTCGATAGATTTAGGACCACGCAGGCTCAGAATTTCTTTTACTTTAGTCAGCGTGTTACCAGTATCGATAATGTCTTCTACAAGTAGAACATCTTTACCTTGGATGTCATCATCAAGGTCTTTCAAAATACGAACATCACGTGAGCTTTCCATGCCGTTGCCATAGCTAGAGGCCGTCATGAAATCCACTTGGTGAGTTAAATCGATAGCACGAGCAAGATCCGCCATAAAGACAAAAGATCCGCGCAATAAGCCAACTAAAACTAGATCTTCGCTACCTTGGTAGTGCTCCGTGATCTGCTTGCCTAGTTCGTTCACTCGATCCTGAACTTCTTGCTCAGAGATCATGACTTCAACTGTATGCTTCATACTGCTCTCATTTTATTTGGTGATTGCGACGAATGTTGACACTTTCGCCAGTTGTGTCGCTCAATTTTGTGCGTAAGTCTAGCACTGCTCAAATACCCACACCACCTTATGGTTCGAATTTACTGTTAGATTCTCAATGAAATGTGCATTGGTGCGTTATCCAATACTCGCATCCTTTCACATCAACACTGATCACGCTTTATGTATCAAGTTTGATGTAACTGTCTATAAAACAAGCACAAGGGATTGACCATTCACATATGCACCATTACACTCATCTTGGCTTAAATAATAATAAAATCATTAATATAAAAATTCGTTGGCAAGGAAAAACAAAATGGACTCAATAACGAAGAGACCTAGAACTAGGCTTTCACCCTTAAAAAGAAAACTTCAATTGATGGAAATCGCACTTGAAGTATTCTCTCGCCGTGGCATTGGCCGCGGTGGACACGCTGACATTGCCGACATCGCTCAGGTGTCAGTAGCAACAGTATTTAACTACTTCCCTACCCGTGAAGATCTGGTTGATGAAGTACTTAACCACGTTGTTCGTCAATTCTCGAACTTCCTTTCAGACAACATTGACCTAGATATTCACGCAAAAGAAAATCTACGTAATATTGCGACTGAAATGGTGACTTTAGTGGCTCAAGATAGCAATTGGTTAAATGTATGGTTTGAATGGAGCGCTTCGACTCGTGATGAAGTGTGGCCTCTGTTTGTAACCACTAACCGCACTAACCAGATGTTAGTACAAAACATGTTTAGCAAAGCGATTGAACGCGGCGAAGTTTGCGACGATCACGACCCTAAACATCTTGCGAACCTATTCCACGGCATTTGTTACTCGCTATTCATCCAAGCGAAACGTGTAGATACACAAGAAGAACTTTCGACCTTGACGGATAGCTACTTGAACATGCTGTGCATTTATAAGTAGCTTCGAGCTTCGAACAAAACTAAAGGGTTGGCTTTTACGCTAGCCCTTTTTTATTTCCTCTCACCTAATCAGATTCCCTATTCCTTCCTTCGTCACTCTAGAGAATGACGGATATAAAGAACCACTACGCTTAACTTCATCGTCACTATAAACGACAGACAAAAAAATTAATCAGACACTAAAGCATGACGACGATCTTTTCTTCAGACATAAAAAAACCGCTGACGAATCAGCGGCTTTTAAAAACATTAGCGAGTGGCTAAAGAAGAATTATTTCTTCTTTTTTACTGCTTTTTTGTTTGGAAGGTCAGTGATTGAACCTTCGAATACTTCCGCAGCTAGACCAACAGACTCGTGTAGAGTTGGGTGAGCGTGGATAGTCAGTGCGATATCTTCTGCATCACAACCCATTTCGATTGCTAGGCCGATTTCGCCAAGAAGTTCACCACCGTTAGTACCAACAACAGCACCACCGATTACGCGATGAGTCTCTTTATCGAAGATCATCTTAGTCATACCGTCAGCACAGTCAGAAGCGATTGCACGACCAGAAGCAGCCCAAGGGAAAGTAGCAACTTCGTAGTTCAGGCCTTCCGCTTTCGCTTCTTTCTCAGTCTTACCTACCCAAGCCACTTCTGGCTCAGTGTACGCAATTGATGGGATTACTTTAGGATCGAAGTAGTGCTTCTTACCAGAGATAACTTCAGCAGCTACGTGACCTTCATGCACACCTTTGTGAGCAAGCATTGGTTGACCAACAACATCACCGATCGCGTGGATGTGAGGAACGTTAGTACGCATTTGCTTATCAACATTGATGAAACCGCGCTCATCAACTTCGATACCCGCTTTTTCAGCGTCGATAAGCGCACCGTTTGGAACACGACCGATAGCAACAAGAACTGCATCGTAACGCTCAGCTTCTGCTGGTGCTTTCTTGCCTTCCATTGAAACGTAGATACCGTCTTCTTTCGCTTCAACAGCAGTAACTTTAGTTTCAAGCATTAGCTTGAACTTATCTTTAATGCGCTTAGTGAAGACTTTAACGATGTCTTTATCCGCAGCAGGGATAACTTGATCGAACATCTCAACAACTTCAACTTTAGAACCTAGAGAGTGGTAAACCGTACCCATCTCAAGACCGATGATACCACCGCCCATGATAAGCAGTTTTTCTGGTACTTCGTTTAGTTCTAGTGCATCCGTAGAGTCCCAAATACGTGGGTCTTCATGTGGGATGAAAGGAAGTTTGATTGGGCGAGAACCCGCAGCAATGATTGCGTTGTCGAAGTTAACTGTCGTTGCTTCGCCTTCGCCTTCAACAAGAATGCTGTTAGGACCAGTGAACTTACCAAAACCGTTAACAACTGTAACGTTACGCATCTTAGCCATACCGCCAAGACCGCCAGTCAGTTGATCAACTACTTTTTCTTTCCAGATACGGATCTTGTTGATGTCCGTCTGTGGCTCGCCGAATACAACGCCGTGCTCTGCCATCGCTTTTGCTTCTTCAATTACTTTAGATACGTGAAGAAGTGCTTTTGATGGAATACAACCAACGTTTAGACATACACCACCAAGAGTGCTGTAACGTTCAACTAGTACTGTTTCTAGACCTAAATCCGCACAACGGAATGCCGCTGAGTAACCAGCAGGACCTGAACCAAGTACAACAACTTGGGCTTTAATTTCTTTGCTCATTGTGACCTCTTGTAGTCATTATCCCTAACAGGCTGAGTAGATGTTCTTAAAATTATTGGGCTTTCAAACAGGAAACATTTTACAGAGATGTTAACAGTGTGAAAGTAGCTTTAAGTTAGCCTGTGAGCTAGACAACAATTCCCCCGCAGTTTATGAGAAATGCCGGAAATTGTTCTCTAAAAATAGTCTTTATATAAAGAATTAAGGTGACCCGAAAGTCACCTTAATAATTACTTTCTCAATTACAGTACTAGACGACGAATGTCAGATAGTGCGCTGTTTAGGAAAGTAATGAAGCGTGCACCTTCAGCACCATCGATCACACGGTGATCGTATGATAGAGACAGTGGAAGCTGTAGACGTGGTTGGAACTCTTTGCCATTCCAAACAGGCTTAATTTCAGACTTAGATACACCTAGGATACCTACTTCTGGAGCATTTACGATTGGAGTAAATGCAGTACCGCCAATACCACCAAGGCTAGAGATTGTGAAACAACCGCCTTGCATGTCTGCCGCTGTTAGCTTACCAGAACGTGCTTTCTTAGAAACAGCCATTAGCTCTTCAGATAGCTCGTAAATGCCTTTCTTGTTCACGTCTTTGAAAACAGGAACAACTAGGCCGTTTGGTGTATCAACAGCGATACCCACGTTTACGTACTTCTTAAGAATGATGCTTTCGCCATCTTCAGAAAGAGAAGAGTTAAACGCTGGGAATGCTTCTAACGCTTTAGCAACAGCTTTCATGATGAACACAAGTGGAGTGATCTTCATGCCAGTGTCTTTCTTCGCTTCGATTGCGTTCTGTTCTTTACGGAATGCTTCTAGCTCAGTGATGTCTGCGTTGTCCCACTGTGTAACGTGCGGGATCATTACCCAGTTACGGTGTAGGTTAGCGCCAGAGATCTTCTTAATCTTAGAAAGCTTCTGAACTTCCGTTTCGCCGAACTTGCTGAAGTCAACTTTTGGCCACGGTAGTAGACCAAGAGCAGAACCGTCGCCGCCTTTGCCAGATGCTGTAGCACCAGACTCAAGACGCTTAAGTGCATCTTTAACGTAAGACTGAACGTCTTCTTTAAGTACGCGACTCTTACGACCAGTACCTTTAACTTTCGCTAGGTTTACACCGAATTCACGAGCTAGACGACGAACAACTGGAGATGCGTGAGCGTACTCGCCGTTCTCTTGGAAGTCGCCAGCTGCTGGAGCTACTGCTTCTGCTTTAGGACGGTCCGCCGATGCGGCAGGTGCTGCTGCCGGAGCTGCTGCTTGTGCTGGAGCTGGAGCCGCTACTGCTACTGGAGCTGCGCCTTCAACAACGAAAGTCATGATTGAAGAGCCTGTTGACACTTTGTCGCCAGCTGCAATCTTGATTTCTTTTACTGTACCAGCGAATGGTGCAGGCACTTCCATTGAAGCTTTGTCGCCTTCAACAGTAATTAGAGATTGCTCTTCTTCTACTGTATCGCCAACCGCTACCATGATCTCAGTAACTTCTACTTCGTCGCCACCGATATCAGGAACGTTCACTTCTTTCTCAGCAGATGCTGCTGGAGCCGCTGCAACTGGTGCCGCCGCTGGAGCAGGAGCTGCGGCAACTGGAGCGCCAGAACCTGCCACTTCAAATACCATTACTAGAGAACCAGTAGATACTGAATCACCAGAAGCGATCTTGATTTCTTTAACGATACCAGCAAATGGTGCAGGAACTTCCATTGAAGCCTTGTCACCTTCAACAGTAAGAAGAGATTGCTCTTCTTCTACTGCGTCGCCAATAGCTACCATGTTTTCATTTACTTCAACTTCACCACCGCCGATATCAGGAACGTGAACTTCTTTAAGCTCAGCTGCCGCTGCAGGAGCTGCTGCAACTGGTGCCGCCGCTTCAACTGCTGGCGCAGCCGGTGCTGCTGCACCTTCCGCTTCGAAGATCATGATAAGAGAACCAGTAGAAACAGAATCGCCTTCTGCTATTTTGATTTCTTTAACGATACCCGCTTGAGACGCAGGAACTTCCATTGAAGCTTTGTCGCCTTCAACAGTGATCAGTGACTGTTCTTCTTCAACCTTGTCGCCAACGTTTACAAGAATCTCAGTTACTTCAACCTCGTCAGCACCGATGTCTGGTACATTAATTTCGATTGTCATTGTATTTACCTACCTTAATGCCAGTCTTATGCGTATTGCGGGTTAATTTTGTCTGCGTCGATGCCGAATTTAGCAATTGCTTCAGCAACTACTGATTTCTCAACATCACCACGTTTAGCCAGTTCAGTAAGTGCTGCAACAACAACGTAGCCTGCATTTACTTCGAAGTGACGAC
The DNA here is from genome assembly GCF_041466065.1 of Vibrio sp. 10N.239.312.C11. Lineage (NCBI taxonomy): Bacteria > Pseudomonadati > Pseudomonadota > Gammaproteobacteria > Vibrionales > Vibrionaceae > Vibrio > Vibrio sp. 10N.239.312.C11. The sequence goes on along the minus strand of NZ_JBFSRZ010000005.1, from coordinate 29,115 downwards.
GTAGGTTTTCACGGCTGTCTGAGCGACCGAAACCGTCAGTACCAAGTACTTTATAAGACTCAGAAGGCATGAATGCACGTACTTGCTCAGCGTAGTTCTTCATGTAATCCGTAACTGCGATTGCAGGTTCGTTACCAAGAACAGTTGTGATGTACGGTACTTTCTCTTCAGCTTCTGGGTGAAGCATGTTGTCACGCTCTACCGCTTGGCCGTCACGAGTCAATTCGTTGAACGACGTTACAGAGAATACATCAGATGCTACGCCGTACTCTTCGCTCAGGATCTTAGCGGCTTTACGCGCTTCGTTCATGATAGTACCAGAGCTCATTAATTGAACCTTAGACTTAGAACCTGCGTAAGACTCAAGCTTGTAAATACCCTTACGGATGCCTTCTTCAGCGCCTTCTGGCATTGCTGGCATTGCGTAGTTTTCGTTCATTACTGTTAGGTAGTAGTAAACATTCTCTTGGTTCTCACCGTACATGCGACGGATACCGTCTTGCATGATTACCGCTAGCTCGTAAGCAAACGTTGGGTCGTAAGAGATACAGTTAGGTACAGTGTTCGCCATGATGTGCGAGTGGCCATCTTCGTGCTGTAGACCTTCGCCGTTTAGCGTTGTACGGCCTGCAGTTGCACCAAGTAGGAAACCACGAGCTTGTTGGTCACCTGCTAACCAAGCCATATCACCAATACGTTGGAAACCGAACATTGAGTAGTAGATGTAGAACGGAATCATCGGTAGATCGTTTGTGCTGTATGAAGTTGCAGCTGCAACCCATGAAGCCATAGAACCTAGTTCGTTGATACCTTCTTGAAGAACTTGACCAGACGTTGCTTCTTTGTAGTAAGAAACGATGCCTTTATCTTCAGGCGTGTAGTCTTGACCGTGTGGGTTGTAGATACCAACCTGACGGAATAGACCTTCCATACCGAATGTACGAGCTTCATCACAGATGATAGGAACAATGTTCTTACCAATGTTCTTATCTTTAAGAAGGATGTTAAGCGTACGTACATAAGCCATCGTTGTAGAGATATCACGCTTCTGTTCACCCAGTAGAGGTGCGAATGCGTCTAGCTCAGGAACTTTGAACTCTTGAGTGAATTTTGGCAGACGCTGAGGAGTGTAACCTTGTAGTGCTTTACGACGAGCATGTAGGTATTCGTACTCAGCTGAACCTTCTTCCAGTGTTAGGTAAGGAAGCTCAGATACTTTCTCATCAGAAAGGATGTCTTGTAGGCCTAGACGGTCACGTAGGTATTGTACGTGAGTCATGTCCATCTTCTTAACACCGTGAGCGATGTTCTTACCTTCTGCAGCTTCACCCATACCGTAACCTTTAACTGTCTTAGCTAGGATTACTGTTGGTTTGCCACCTGTCTCTTTTGCATTGTTGAATGCAGCGAACAGTTTAGAAGAGTCGTGACCACCACGTTTCAGTTCGAAGATTTGGTCGTCAGTCATGTCTGCAACTAGTGCAGCTGTTTCTGGGTACTTACCAAAGAAGTGCTCACGTACGTATGCGCCATCTTTAGATTTGAATGTTTGGTAGTCACCATCGATAGTTTCATTCATTAGTTGAAGAAGCTTACCAGTCGTGTCTTTAGCTAGTAGAGAATCCCAGTTGCTACCCCAGATAACTTTAACAACGTTCCAACCTGCGCCTTTAAATAGGCCTTCAAGTTCTTGGATGATGCTACCGTTACCCATTACAGGGCCGTCTAGACGCTGTAGGTTACAGTTGATTAGGAAACATAGGTTGTCTAGCTTCTCACGCGCAGCGAAAGAGATAGCACCACGTGATTCTGGCTCATCCATCTCACCGTCACCTAGGAACGCGTATACACGCTGACCTGAAGTATCTTTCATGCCACGACCTTCAAGGTACTTAAGGAAGCGCGCTTGGTAGATAGCAGAGATAGGGCCTAGACCCATAGATACTGTTGGGAACTGCCAGAATTCAGGCATTAGTTTAGGGTGCGGGTATGAAGGGATACCTTTACCATCAACTTCTTGACGGAAGTTATCTAGCTGTTCTTCAGTTAGACGACCTTCAACGAATGCACGAGAGTAGATACCAGGAGAGATGTGACCTTGGTAGTAAACTAGATCGCCACCGTCTGTCTCGTTTGGAGCACGGAAGAAGTGGTTAAAACATACTTCGTAGAACGCAGCAGCTGACTGGTAAGAAGCCATGTGACCACCAAGGTCTAGGTCTTTCTTAGAAGCACGCAATACAATCATGATTGCGTTCCAGCGAATAATCGAACGAATACGACGCTCAAGAGTTACGTCACCAGGGTAAGCTGGCTCTTGTGCTGCTGGAATTGTGTTGATGTAGTTCGTGTTGATGCCTGTAGCCATATCAACACCATCTAAACGCGCTTTATCTAGAACTTGTTCTAGTAAAAACTGTGCACGTTCTACACCTTCTTCACGTACTACTGACTCAAGAGCTTCTAACCAATCTTGAGTTTCCAGAGCATCAACGTCATGCTTCATGTCAGACATGGCGATCTATCCTTTTTGTTAGTTGGATTCTACTAAACACGTAAAAAGCCGAAGTATTACGACTATTTACCCTGTTGGATTCGACGTAAAGAACGTTCGCGGCGCGACTCTTCTTTGGTCAAATCCATCAATGTTTCTTCGATGTAAGCTAAATGAGAGTGTGACATTTCACGCGCCTGTTCTGGCTGTCCTGAAACGATCGCATCTACAATATTAGCTCGATGTATACTCACTTTCTCCACAACGTCTTTACGACGATGCAACAGTTTTAAATTTTCTAAGACGTTTTGTTCGAGTAACGGAGCCAAACTACGAACAATGTGCAATAACACCACATTGTGCGCTGCCTCTGTTAAAGCAATAAGAAAAGCCATCACAGCTGCAGACTCGGCTTCAATATCACCCTTATCTTGCGCACCGCGAATTTTTTCTTGGCATGCTTGAATTCGAGCAAAGTCTTCATCAGTACCACGTAATGCCGCGAAGTAAGCCGAAATCCCTTCCATCGCATGACGCGATTCCAACAAGTCTAGTTGGGTTTCAGAATGGGAGGACAACAAATTAAGCAAAGGATCTGAAAAGCTTTTCCAGATATTTTCGCTAACAAACGTACCTCCACCTTGACGGCGAGTAAGCAAGCGTTTTGCTTCTAAACGTTGTATCGCTTCTCGGATTGAAGGACGAGACACATCGAACTGTTTCGCCAGTTCACGCTCAGGCGGCAGCTGCTGCCCTGGAGCCAGTGTTCCTTCCACTATCAACCTTTCTAACTCTTGTTCGATAACGTCCGAGAGTTTTGGCTGACGAATCCTTTGATAAGCCATAGTTTGTTGTTCTTCTTTTTCTTCGCTGACAATTGGTATTACCAATTTTAAGTTGGGCAGAAATTAACATAATTAAAACGCCACTGTCCAGACTAAAATTGACCTGAATCATAGAACACAGCACGAATTAACCATGATTTAACAAATGAAATTTAAAACAGCAACCAATTTGGTCTTACCATTTACAGGGGTAATACTTTTGGGGAGTATCCGTGCTAGAAAGTTTCAGGATAAAAATGGATTGTTTCAGAAAGATGAGTGCCACTTGATTAAAAATCAAACCAAGCGCACATTAGAGGTAGAAATCCTGTTCATAAGTTTTAATATTAGATCGTTTGATAAGCTCGTCACACTCTCGATTTATTGACGCCCTCCCCCTAACCACTTTATTTACATCGCAACAACAAAAATTCACAAGTCATTATGCTAGGCGTTGACTATTCAACCACCAGCAACAATAAGAGCATCTTCGATAATGAGGCTTAAACCTTGAGCTCGCCTTTAAACTTCTGCCAGTCGAAAACCAAACCAGGGTCAGTTTTGCGTAACGGGGCTATATATTGATGACCAGTGATACGCTCGGTGGTTATTTGAGGGAAAGTCGATACGATCGTTTCTGTTAATCGAGAAAGCGCTTGGTACTGCTGCTCTGTATAAGCGATAAAGTCGCTTCCTTCCAGCTCAATACCAATCGAGTAATCATTACACCTTTTACGCCCCGCAAAGCTCGACTGGCCTGCGTGCCAAGCTCGGTCAAGAAATGACACAAACTGTACCACCTCACCATCACGGCGAATCAAGCAATGTGCCGAAACGCCCATTTGGTGAATCACTTTAAAAAATGGATGATCTGCCGGATCAAGTTTGCCCGTGAAAAACTGTTCAATGTAAGGGCCGCCAAATTGGCCTGGTGGTAAACTAATGTTATGAACCACCAGCAGAGAGATATCGTCGGTGCTGGGTCTAGCATCAAAATACGGAGAAGGAACATGCCGAGCATTGTCGTACCATCCGTTGGAGCTCATCGTCATCTTAGTCTCGCTTTCTTTTCTACTAGCGCAATAAGATTGTGACTTTGCCCATAGAGCAGTCGCGCTAGCCTCTTTAATTTGAAGTTAAGCAAGAGTATCATTCCATTCCCACTCCCTTTCAAGATTAGATTTGCGATGAAAAACACACATAACAGCCACCAACGCCTTGATTACTTAAAAGAGCAACTGCCGCTAGAGATCACTCGCGCAGTCGCTGAGACCATCAAAGAAGATCTAGGTGGTACGTTAGATCCAGCGGCTGATATTACGGCAAGTCTAATCCCTGCAGACGCAATCAACAGCGCAACCATCATTACCCGTGAGCACGGTGTGTTCTGTGGTAAAGCTTGGGCTGATGAAGTGTTTAAGCAATTGGGCGGTGAAGTCACTATCGAGTGGAACGTAGAAGACGGTGACAAAGTTGAACCAAATCAAACACTTTGTACCCTAACAGGCCCTGCTCGCGCACTTTTAACCGGTGAGCGTAACGCAATGAACTTCATTCAAACACTATCGGGTTGTGCGACAGCGACAGCAATCTATGCTGATAAGATCAAACACACAGAATGCCGCCTATTAGACACTCGCAAAACGATTCCTGGCCTACGTAGTGCACTAAAATATGCCGTGGCATGTGGCGGCGGTTTCAACCACCGTATTGGTGTTTTCGATGCGTACCTAATCAAAGAAAACCATATCATCGCATGTGGTGGCATTGAGAAAGCGATCTCGACAGCAAAAGAGCTTAACCCGGGTAAGCCAGTGGAAGTGGAAACAGAAAGCCTAGCAGAGCTAGAGCAAGCGATCAGCGCGGGTGCAGACATCATCATGCTAGACAACTTCACCACAGACATGATGCGTGAAGCGGTTAAAATTAACGCAGGTCGTGCAGCACTAGAAAATTCAGGTAACGTGACTTTAGATACGATTGCAGAGTTCGCTGAAACGGGTGTCGATTACATCTCAGTGGGTGCACTGACTAAGCATCTAAAAGCAATGGACCTTTCAATGCGATTCAAAGCTTAATCTCATAGTTCTATCAATCACTTAACTTCTAGGCATGGCAATCAGCCATGCCTTTTATTGCTTTTATTATCAGTATATCAATCAGTTAACTAAGCTGATCGCATAATTTTGCGCTCCATATGAAACAACACACCAATAAATACAAAACCACTCGCGCCTGCACCTGAACACCATTCCACTTCTAAATCTCAACTTCTATTCTTTCCATCAACCGGTGCTTGCACTGAAACAAACTAAACGAATGGAATAGAACAATGAAAAACAAAAGAAAAAACCAGAAAGGCTTTACGCTGATTGAATTGATGATTGTGGTGGCGATTATTGGGATTTTAGCTGCGTTTGCTGTGCCTGCTTATCAAAATTATACAAACCGAGCACATGCTAGTGAAATGTTAAGTGCTTCTTCAGCATTCAAGACAGCAACCAGTATATGCTTACTTGATGGACAAGCCGACTGTTCATCTGGAACTGGTGGTGTTCCTGGAAATCAACAATTTCAAAAAAATGCTACTGATGATTTCACTGTATCTTCCACTATTGCTCAAGCTGCATTAGGAACAGCGACAGGAAATATAACAGCAACAGTTGCAGCAAAAGGGGCATTAGCTGCTAATTCTACAGTTGTTTTAACTCCATCAATATCAGCCTCAGGTGTTACATGGGCAGTAACTTGTACCGGTGCTGGCAATGCAGACTGGTGTCCAGAAAGGTAATGTATACTAATCTTTGCACCGTTCTCCGTCAGGCTAACTTACTTAGCCTGACTCAAGAACAGGCCGTTGCGGAACATGTACAAGCTTCAGGTATTTCTACACCTGAAGCTTTGCTTGTTCTAGACATCTTCTCTGACGAGAGCCTCGCTAATAACATCAAAACCATTTTCGGTTTGCCGTTAGTGCAACTGGCCAATACTGACTATGAAATCTTGTGTGAGCAATTGGGGCTTCGTGAGTTGATCACCAAATATCGAGCAATCCCGATTTCAGTATCTAATTCTACTCTCACACTCGCCTCCGCCGATCCGACCGACTTGCAAGCGGAAGACGATTTTAGATTCGCGACAGGATTACAAATAGAACTCGTTGTCGCCAACTACTCCGAATTAGAAGGTGCAATACGTAAGCTGTATGGTCGAACGATTTCCGGGCAAGACTCCAAGCGCAAAGAGATCACACAGGATGAGCTCGCCGATCTCGTTGAGGTTTCTGACGACGAAATAGCTTCCATTGAAGATCTCAGTCAAGACAACTCTCCTGTCAGTCGATTTATCAATCAGATACTGGTTGATGCAGTGCGTAAAGGCGCATCAGACATCCACTTCGAACCTTATGAAGAAAACTACCGAGTACGTCTGCGTTGCGATGGCATTCTTGTTGAGGTCCAACAGCCCGCTTCTCATTTAAGCCGTCGGCTATCCGCTCGTTTAAAGATTCTTGCCAAACTTGATATCGCTGAACGTCGCTTACCTCAAGACGACCGTATTAAGCTGCGTTTGAACGACGAGCTGGCGATCGATATGCGTGTGTCGACTCTACCGACATTGTGGGGAGAAAAGATCGTACTGCGTCTTCTAGACAGCAGCGCAACCAATTTAGATATCGATAAATTAGGTTACAGCGAGGATCAAAAAGCGCTCTATCTCAATGCCCTAAAACGCCCGCAAGGGATGATCTTAATGACTGGGCCCACAGGCAGTGGCAAAACGGTATCTCTCTATACGGGGCTTCGCATTCTTAATACCTCTGAGCGCAATATCTCAACGGCTGAAGATCCGGTGGAGATCAACCTGTGTGGCATCAATCAGGTACAGGTGACGCCAAAGATCGGTTTTGGGTTTGCCGAAGCACTACGATCGTTCTTGCGACAAGATCCTGATGTAGTGATGGTCGGTGAGATCCGTGATTTAGAAACCGCAGAGATCGCGATCAAAGCGTCGCAAACGGGTCACTTAGTCCTCTCGACACTCCATACTAACTCAGCTTCGGAAACCGTGACTCGGCTCGCCCATATGGGGATTGAACCCTTTAACCTCGCTTCGTCATTGAGCCTGATTATCGCGCAGCGACTGGCAAGGCGACTGTGCAACCACTGTAAAGCAGCTGACAACTCGCCGGACATATTTCTACGTCACTCTATTCCTAACAGCCAAAACATCTACCAAGCCAATCCTCAAGGATGCAATGAGTGTAATCAGGGTTACTCCGGTCGAGTGGGTATCTACGAAGTGATGCCGTTTACCGACAAACTAAAAAATAGTCTGATTAATAAACCTAACGCGTTAGAGATTGAAGATCTCGCGCGTAGAGAAGGAATGAGAACACTGCAAGAATCCGGTATCGATAAGTTGCTTGAAGGCACCACCAGCTATCAAGAACTGCAACGTGTTCTGTATCTATAATCCATCGGAGCACTCATGAGCACTAAACTGCAGTCACAATTAAAAAACTACCACTGGAAAGGTATAAACAGCTCAGGCAAAAAGGTGTCCGGGCAAACCTTGGCACTCGCCGAATTAGAAGTACGAGAAAAGCTCAAAGAGCAGCATATTCAGATTAAGAAAATCAAAAAGAAAAGCATCTCAGCAGTCACTCGTTTAACACACCGAGTCAAAGCCAAAGACATCACCATTTTGACTCGACAACTTGCGACCATGCTTGCCACTGGCGTGCCTATCGTTCAGGCCATTAAGCTAGTGTCAGACAATCACCGTAAAGCTGAAATGAAATCAATTCTATTGCACATCTGTCGAGGTGTCGAAGCGGGAACCCCTATATCAAAAGCGATGCGGACGGCAAGCTCTCACTTTGACGACCTGTACACCGACTTGGTCGCTACTGGCGAGCTTTCCGGAAACCTAGCGCAAGTCTTTGAGCGCTTAGCAACCTATAGAGAAAAGAGTGAGCAGCTAAAGTCTAAGGTCATAAAAGCACTGATTTACCCCACAATGGTGGTCGCTGTCGCTTTGACTGTCTCTTACTTAATGCTCACCATGGTCATTCCTGAATTTGAATCGATGTTTTCAGGCTTCGGGGCAGATCTCCCTTGGTTTACTCAACAAGTACTCTCCCTTTCGCATTGGGTACAGGCTTACAGTCTTTATGCTGCCGTTGGCATAGGGTTAGTCACATTATTTACCTACCAACTGCGTCAACGGTCTTATTCCATTCGTTTATCATTCAGCCGTCTAGGCTTGCGATTCCCTATTCTTGGCCGAGTATTGGCCAAAGCCTCAATCGCCAAATTCAGCCGAACCTTATCAACCAGTTTTAGTACAGGGATTCCTATTTTAACCAGCCTGAAGACCACAGCCAAAACCGCAGGTAACTTGCATTATGAATCGGCCATCATCGAGGTTCATCGTGAAACTGCCGCTGGCATGCCGATGTATATCGCGATGCGCAATACCGATGCCTTTCCTGAGATGGTTTTGCAGATGGTCATGATAGGAGAAGAGTCCGGTAACCTTGATGACATGCTCAATAAAATCGCATCTATTTATGAATTTGAAGTCGACAACACCGTCGATAATTTAGGTAAGATTCTAGAGCCACTGATCATCGTATTTTTAGGCACCGCTATTGGTGGGCTTGTTGTCGCGATGTACTTACCGATCTTTAATCTTATGAGTGTGTTAGGATAGCTAAAAGCAACCAAACACCCCTCAAGCAGAGAACCACTGCTTGTATTGATTAAGTGGTAAAGGACACTATGGAAGTATTTCACTACTATCCTTGGCTATTCCCCGTATTAGCTTTCATTTTTAGCCTTCTTATTGGCAGTTTCCTCAACGTAGTCATACACCGTTTACCGATTATGATGGAACGAGAGTGGCAACAAGAGTGCTCGGAGTATTTCTCTCAATATAAAATTCCAGCGCCAGAGGGGAAGTTCAATCTCAGTATCCCTCGTTCGGCTTGCCCGAAATGTAAAACCCAATTAAGAATCGTCGACAATGTTCCAGTATTAAGCTGGTTGTTCTTGAAAGGTAAGTGTCATAGCTGTGCTAACCCAATCAGTGCTCGCTATCCATTGGTCGAACTGCTGACTGCAATACTATGCACCGTAGTGGCTAGCCACTACGGTTTCAATTACTACGCCATTGCTTTGATTTTTTTCACCTTTGCATTGATTGCCGCAACCTTTATCGACCTAGATACCATGCTGTTACCTGATCAAATCACCTTACCTTTGGTTTGGTCTGGTATCGCGTTAGCACTGTTTAACATCAGCCCAGTATCGCTTCAAGATTCCGTAGTTGGCGCAATGGCCGGCTACTTAGCTTTGTGGTCTGTTTATTGGTTGTTCAAGCTACTAACAGGCAAAGAAGGCATGGGATATGGAGACTTCAAACTCCTAGCCGCATTAGGTGCATGGCTTAGCTGGCAACACCTACCAATGATCATTCTTTTGTCGTCGCTGGTTGGTTTGGTTTTCGGCTTGATTCAACTTCGCTTGAAACAGCAAGGCATAGATAAAGCGTTCCCATTTGGACCTTACCTGGCGATTGCGGGTTGGGTAAGTTTGATGTGGGGCAATGACATCATGGGTTGGTATTTCACTTCTGTACTAGGGATTTAATCATGGCAATCATTATCGGATTAAGCGGTGGGATCGCCAGTGGTAAAACGACGGTAGCTAATCTCTTCAGCGAACATTTTCACATTGATATTGTCGATGCTGATATCGTGGCACGTGAAGTGGTGGCGTTGGGCAGTGAAGGTCTAAAACAGATTGCGACTCATTTTGGTGAAGAGGTATTGCTCGAAGATGGGGCGCTAAACCGAGCTAAACTGCGCGAAGTGATCTTTTCTGATCCCACAGAGAAACAATGGCTCAATGAACTGCTTCACCCTATGATCCGCGACAAAATTGACAGTGACCTGTCTAAAATCACATCCCCATATGGTTTATTAGTCGCACCGCTATTGGTTGAAAACCAAATGCAAGGCATGACCGATCGCGTATTAATCGTTGATGTGCCGGTAGAAGTGCAAATAGAACGTACGATGAGTCGCGATAATGTTTCTAGGGAACAAGTTAAATCAATTTTAAAATCACAGGCATCAAGAGAACAGCGCTTAGCAGTTGCAGATGACGTGATTAAAAACCATACTAAAAACCAAGAACTTTTGCCTCAAATCACAGATTTACATCAAAAGTATCTGGCAATCAGTGCAGTAGATGGGTCAGAATAGAATAATGTTGAATGAAGGTTTGCTCGATGATCACCCATAAATTTGAACATCCTCTAAATGAGAAAACACGCATCTACTTAAGAGTTGAATCACTCTTGAGGCAGTTACACTTGTCTTCTGCATTTTCCGATGCTCAACAGTATCAACTCTTTTTCCGTTCTATCTTTGATCTGATTGAAATATTCGAACAGATACAACTTAAGAGCGAACTCGCAAAAGATATTGAGAAACAGCGTGTAACCTATAAAAGTTGGTTAGATGTTGAAGGTGTCGATCAAGAGATGCTGACATCATTGCTCAATGATATTAGTCATATCTATCGTGAACTGATGCAGGCGGAACGTTTTGGACAATCATTAAAAGAGGACCGCTTCCTTAGCGCCATTCGTCAACGCTTTAACTTGCCAGGTGGCTCGTGTTGCTTTGATTTACCGGCTCTACATTATTGGCTTCATCTTCCTCTTGATAAGAGAGTTAGAGATGCTGAGACATGGATGGATAGCCTACAGCCTCTGTATGAAGCACTAACACTATGGTTGAAGCTCACCAGAGAGACTGGTCACTTTAAGGATCAGATCGCTCGTACAGGTTTCTTCCAAAGCGATGCTGATGAAGCGAATATCCTTCGCCTTTCAATTCCAATGCAATACGGTGCCTACCCGATGATCTCGGGACATAAAAACCGTTTCGCTATTAAATTTATGAGCTTTGAAACTGGGCAAGCCTGTACTCAAGATATTGAATTTGAGTTGGCTATCTGCAGCTAATTCATTTCCTTTATTGTTTGGCTTGAGTCCTCACTCGAGCCTAAACTCACTATTATTACACCTTCAAATTAAGAATCACTATGTCGAAGAAAATCACCATCGTTAAATGCCCTCAATGTAACACTGACGTTGAATGGGGCGAACAAAGCCCGCACCGCCCGTTTTGCAGCAAGCAATGTCAGATGATTGATTTCGGGGAATGGGCTGACGAAGAGAACAGCATCGCTGGTGCTCCAGACATGTCGGATAGCGATGGTTGGTCGGAAGACCCACACTAGGCGCGAGTAGCGAGTAGCGAGTAGCGAGTAGCGAGTAGCGAGTAAATTTTGAAGGGTTGGCGTTTTACGGCAATCCTTTTTTATTGCCTATAACACGGCACTAATGGGGATTCCCTACTCCTTCCTTCGTCAGTCTAGGGAATGACAGCTCTGGTTGATTCAAAAACTCCCTCAGCGGTTCGACAGCCTATCAAGGTATCAAGGTATCAAGGCTTGTCATTCGTCATCCTCAAGAGTGAGGAACGAGCAAGTTGGAGATCTCTTACCTGTGAGACTCTAAATAGCAGACACAAAAAAGCGGAGCCAAATGGCTCCGCTTTTATCGATAGAATGCAAAAAGAATTACTTCTTAGTAAGCTTCTCTTTAATACGAGCTGACTTACCAGAACGCTCACGTAGGTAGTACAACTTGGCACGACGTACTGCACCACGGCGTTTAACTTCGATGCTATCAACCATTGGAGAGTGAGTTTGGAACGCACGCTCTACGCCTTCACCGTTCGAGATCTTACGAACTGTGAATGCAGAGTGTAGACCACGGTTACGAATAGCGATTACAACGCCTTCGAAAGCCTGTAGACGCTCACGGTCACCTTCTTTTACCTTAACCTTAACTACAACAGTGTCACCTGGTGCGAATTTAGGAAGGTCTGATTTTAGTTGCTCTTCTTCAAGAGCCTTGATGATGTTGCTCATTTGTATAAATTCCTAGAATAAACTGATACTAAATTTAATAGGTTACTGCTTGCTTTTCGTTAAGAGCGTTGCTCTTTAATGAATTCAGCCAGTAATTGTTCCTGTTCGTCAGTCAGAGCTAGGTTTTCCAGGAGTTCTGGTCTTCTTAGCCAAGTTCGGCCCAACGATTGTTTCAATCGCCAGCGACGAATGTCCTTATGGTTTCCAGACTTGAGTACCGATGGCACATCTTTATCGTCTAGCACCTCAGGGCGCGTATAATGGGGACAATCTAGTAAACCATTTGCAAAAGAATCTTCTTCTGCTGATGCGAAATCTCCAAGTACACCCGGAACAAACCGAGAGACTGAATCAATCAACGTCATGGCTGGCAGCTCGCCACCCGTCATCACAAAATCTCCAATCGACCATTCTTCGTCGACTTCAGATTGAATGATGCGCTCATCTACCCCTTCATAGCGACCACAAATAAGAAGCAAGTTCTCGTTTGTTGCCAGCTCTTCAACACCTTGTTGGTCGAGCTTACGACCTTGAGGTGAAAGGTAAATAACCTTCGTCTTTCCCGGTGCTGCCTGTTTGGCTGTTTGGATAGCATCGCGCAAAGGCTGAACCATCATTAACATGCCAGGACCACCACCGTAAGGTCTGTCATCAACAGTGCGATGTTTATCATGAGTGAAATCACGAGGATTCCATGTCTCAATAGATAAAAGACCTTTTTTAACCGCTTGACCTGTTACTCCAAAATCAGTAACAGAACGGAACATTTCAGGAAAAAGGCTAATAATGCCAACCCACATGTGTTCTCTCGCTCTGTAATTTGGAGTTAGAATCCAGGATCCCAGTCAACTTCGATCCGGCGAGCTTCGCGATCAACTTTCTTGATCACTTGCTCTTCAAGGTACGGGATTAACCGTTCCTTTTGGCCAAAAGCATCTTTAAGATTTGCTTTGATTACTAGAACATCGTTCGAGCCAGTTTCTAATAGGTCAGTGACCTCACCAAGGTTGTAACCTTTAGTGGTAAAAACTTGCATACCGAACAATTCGCGCCAGTAGAATTCATCTTCTGACAATTCAGGTAATGAAGCAGGGTCAATAGCAATTTCAAAGTTGGTCATCAGTTGCGCGTCTTCACGTACATCTAATCCCGCTAGCTTACATACATAGCCTTGACCATGACGTTTCCAGCTTTCAACTTTATACTCAACCCACTCGCCCTTTAGCTTTAAATACCAAGGACTGTAATCAAATATGCTTTCAGCATTGTCTGTGTAGGAGAACACTTTAAGCCAGCCACGAATACCATAGGTAGACCCAAGTTTACCCATAACAATTCTTTCGTTTTGCTCGCTCATCGTTTCTTTACCCTTCATCGACATAAGCTATTTCTCTTTTTAAAAAAGAATTAAGCCGCTTTTTGAGCGTCTTTAACTAGCTTAGCTACGCGGTCAGATAGAGATGCGCCTTGACCAACCCAGTGGTTAACACGATCTAGGTCTAGACGTAGACCTTCTTCTTGACCTTGAGCAGTAGGGTTAAAGAAACCTACTTTCTCGATGAAACGGCCAGTTACAGAGTTACGGCTATCCGCAACTACGATTTGATAAAATGGGCGCTTCTTTGCACCGTGACGTGCCAAACGAATGGTTACCATGTCGTCCTCTTTGCTTTCTTAATAAAATAATTAACCCCAAGTATAAGTAAATAGCTTGGGGTCTCGTGCCAAATTAAAGCCCCGGAATTTTACTCTTATTCCGGGGCAATGCAAGGGCTTTAGCTATTTTTTCACCAACATAGCCACCGCTCACTTTCTGTGACACGGCTAACACTATGAAAAGTAACGTAGCTAAAGCTTACATTTGTAGATTATCGGCCAAACGGGTTAAAACCACCACCCATTCCGCCCATACCTCCACCGCCGCCCATCATGCCTTGCATGTTGCGCATCATGCCTTTCATTCCACCTTTCTGCATTTTCTTCATCATCTTCTGCATTTGAGTGAACTGTTTAAGCATACGGTTTACATCTTGTACTTGCGTACCAGAACCTGCAGCAATACGCTTTTTGCGTGAGCCTTTGATTAGGTCTGGGCGCTGACGCTCTTTCATTGTCATAGAGTTGATGATCGCTTCCATTTGCTTGAACATCTTGTCATCAACTTTATCTTTAACGTTGTCTGGTAGCTGAGACATGCCTGGAAGCTTATCCATCATGCCCATCATGCCGCCCATGTTTTTCATCTGACCAAGTTGCTCACGGAAGTCTTCAAGGTCAAAGCCTTTCTTCTCTTTGAACTTCTTAGCAAGTTTCTCTGCTTTCTCGGTATCAACGTTTTTCTGTAGGTCTTCAATAAGAGACAGTACGTCGCCCATACCTAGGATACGAGAAGCAACACGATCTGGGTGGAATGGTTCTAGTGCGTCAGTTTTCTCACCAACACCTAAGAATTTAATCGGCTTACCTGTGATGTGACGAACAGACAGTGCAGCACCACCACGCGCGTCACCATCCACTTTCGTTAAGATAACACCGGTTAGTGGTAGCGTATCGCCAAAGGCTTTTGCAGTATTCGCAGCATCTTGACCTGTCATAGCATCAACAACGAACAGCGTCTCTACTGGTTTAATGGCAGTATGAAGCTCTTTAATTTCACCCATCATCTCTTCATCGATAGCCAAACGACCGGCAGTATCGACAATTAGCACGTCGTAGAATTTCTTCTTCGCGTGGTCGATTGCAGCGTTTGCAATATCAAGAGGCTTTTGGTCAGCTGAAGATGGGAAGAAGTCGACACCCACATCGCTTGCTAAGGTTTCAAGCTGTTTGATCGCGGCTGGACGGTAAACGTCGGCAGACACAACCAAAACTTTCTTCTTATCACGCTCAGTCAGGAGCTTAGATAGCTTACCTACCGATGTGGTTTTACCCGCACCTTGTAGACCCGCCATTAAGATAACTGCTGGCGGTTGTGCTGCTAGGTCAAGAGCCTCGTTAGACTCTCCCATCACAGCTTCAAGTTCAGCTTGAACGATCTTAATGAATTCTTGACCAGGTGTTAGAGATTTAGAAACCTCGACACCCACAGCGCCTTCTTTTACGCGCTTAACAAAATCGCGGACAACTGGCAGTGCAACGTCGGCTTCAAGTAGCGCCATACGTACTTCACGCAGCGTCTCTTTAATATTGTCTTCGGTCAGGCGACCTTTACCGCTGATGTTTTTCAGCGTTTTGGATAGACGATCCGTTAAATTATCAAACATAGTTTTCTCTTCGCTCAAAACTGCGACTATTACTGTGAGTATACATTAGCGCGGATTAGAGTCATACCCGTTGTGGAGCGTTAATCATCCACGCATGTGATGTGAGACATTATTCACTTGGAATTGAATGAGGTTCACCATAGCCCCAAAGAGCGATGCGAGGTATAATTCGCCAATTAGTAATCATTTAAATGGATACCATGGACAGTCTTATTGCGATCGCAGCAGCCTTTCTTTATACAATGGCGATTTTCACGATCATTCCAGGTCTCGTGCACCAAACAGGAATCCGTGTAAAAACGGTGTTTATCAGCGCATTACTTGCTTTAGCTTTCCATGCTTGGTTGCTTGGCGATTTAATCTTTAATGCCAGTGGTCAAAACCTCAGTATCTTAAACGTTGCTTCTTTAATCAGTTTAATCATATCTGTGGTCATGAGCGGTGCTATGCTCAAAACACGTTTGTGGTTCATCTTACCTGTTGTTTATAGCTTCGCTGCTCTAAATCTAATGGCTGCCACTTTTCTTCCTAGCACCTTCATCAAACACTTAGAGAATGACCCAAAGCTGCTTGTGCACATCTCTTTGGCTCTGTTCTCATACGCGACACTTACCATCGGTGCGCTCTACGCTATGCAACTCGCGTGGCTAGATCACAAACTTAAAAAGAAAAAAGCCTTAGTAATAAACCCTAACCTACCTCCTTTAATGATGGTGGAAAGACAGCTTTTCAAGATCATTTTAATCGGTAATGGTTTGTTAACAGGTACTTTATTAACTGGACTTATCTTCGTACAAGATATGTTTGCTCAAGGTAAAGCACATAAAGCAGTATTGTCTTTTATAGCTTGGGTTATCTATTCCATCCTTCTTTGGGGTCACTATCAGAAAGGTTGGCGTGGACAAAAAGTCACATGGTTTGCCCTTGCGGGTGCCACCATGCTCACATTAGCTTACTTCGGTAGCCGCTTCGTTCAGGAAATAATCCTGAATTAGTCTGTATAATGACGGCAAGGTCTCACACACCTTGCCTTTAAAATATTGAGTACGATACATTCAATTGACATCTCGACCATGTTCGGTCATAAATTAATCAAGATACACAAAAAGGAAAAGAATAGTTTTGGACGACATATCAACGGGTATCTTATTTGCGCTACTCGCGTGTCTCATTGTAATTTCTGGTTATTTCTCTGGTTCCGAAACGGGCATGATGTCCTTGAACCGCTACCGTTTAAAGCACTTGGCCAATACGGGTCATAAAGGTGCCAAACGCGTAGAAAAACTTCTAAGTCGCCCAGACAGATTGATTGGCCTTATTCTCATCGGCAACAATCTCGTCAATATTCTTGCATCCGCGATCGCGACTATTCTTGGTATGCGTATCTACGGAGATATCGGCGTTGCAATCGCAACCGGAGCCCTGACCCTAGTGATCCTCGTGTTTGCTGAGGTTACACCAAAAACGATCGCTTCTCTTTTCCCTGAACGAGTTTCTTACGCCAGCAGTATTCTATTAATAATACTGATGAAGGTGCTATCTCCATTGGTTATCTTGGTCAACTTTATTACCAATGGCTTCATTCGTATCTTAGGCGTTAAAGCTAACCATGATGCAACCGATCATCTAAGCTCAGAAGAACTCAGAACCGTAGTAAATGAAGCGGGTAGCCTAATACCACAGCGCCACCAAGATATGTTGGTGTCTATTCTCGATTTAGAACACGTCACCGTAAATGACATAATGGTGCCACGTAACGAGATCACTGGCATCGACATCAATGATGATTGGAAATCGATCGTGCGTCAGCTCACTCATTCACCTCATGGTCGCATCGTGTTGTACCGTGATCAGATAGATGAAGTGGTTGGCATGCTGAGGCTACGTGAAGCTTATCGCTTGATGCTCGAAAAGAACGAATTCAATAAAGAGACCCTGCTGCGTGCTGCAGATGAGATCTACTTTATTCCGGAAGCGACACCGCTTAATACCCAACTGCTTAAATTCCAACGCAACAAACAACGTATCGGTTTGATTGTTGATGAGTATGGCGATATTAACGGTTTGGTTACCCTCGAAGATATTCTCGAAGAGATCGTGGGTGAATTTACTACTTCAATCGCACCAAGTTTATCTGAAGAGATCACACCGCAAAGCGATGGTAGCTTCTTGATTGAAGGCAGCGCTAATATCCGAGATATAAATAAAGGTTTGCAGTGGGCACTACCTACCGATGGACCAAGAACACTTAATGGTTTGATACTGGAGCATCTTGAAGATATTCCAGAGAGTCACCTGAGTGTTCAGGTTGCCAGCCATCCAATGGAAATTGTTGAGCTCGAAGAGAATCGCATCAAGCTGGTGCGTGTGTTTCCGCAGATCGTAAACGGATAGAGGCGACTCATTATATGATAGTTACCAACTAAGTCCCTCTACAACAAAAGGCCCGGTTCATTGAACCGGGCCTTTTAGTATCTAACTCGCTCTGCCTCTAGATTGAAATGTATCTAGAGTGAAGCGCATCTAAAGTAAAGAAAAGTGATTAGTCGATTTTAAGCTCTTGAAGCATCGACTCTGGCAATGCCAGTTCATCATTTTTGTTTACTGAAATACCGGTAGCGATGATTGCATTCGCAATCTCTTTAGCTTCATCTAAGGAATGCATTGCCGCAGTACCACACTGGTATTCGTTCAACTCAGGGATCTTATTCTGGTTCTCAACTTTCAGTACGTCTTGCATAGCCGCTAACCAAGCTTCAGCCACTTGCTGCTCTGAAGGCGTACCAATCAAGCTCATATAGAAACCGGTACGACAACCCATAGGCGAAATATCAATGATCTCAACCGCAGAGCCATTGAGGTGAGCACGCATGAACCCAGCGTATAGGTGCTCGAGAGTATGAATACCTCTCTCAGATAGGATATCTTTGTTTGGCGCAGTAAAACGCAGGTCAAATACCGTAATGGTATCCCCTTTTGGGGTTTGCATTGTTTTAGCAACACGAACTGCAGGTGCGTTCATGCGCGTGTGATCAACAGTAAAACTATCTAATAAAGGCATTGCTATTCTCCATGACGATTGGCTTTAAAAAAACCAACTTCGATTGTCTTCTAGTTCTTTTCGGCACTGTTTAAGTTGCCATCCATAATCTTTTGCTTGCTGTTCGACTTTGCGAGCCACCTTAATCAACGATGGTTTGCTGTTGTATGATTTGCGCTTATAGCCACCACGGCCTTCATGATAAGCCAGATATTGGTTATACGGGTCCCATAATGAGATTCCTAACTGGCGGCGCGTCTCGCTGGTGTACCAACCAATGAACATTAATGCATCATCAAAATTGGTTCTTGAGCCACCGTTATTGGTCGCCTTTTGGAAATCTTCCCAAGCAGGATCTTGAGCTTGTGCATAACCGTAGGCACTACTGACTCTTCCCCACGGTATAAAGCCAAGAATGTAATCTTTAGGTGGGCGCGCATCATGACGATAGCTACTCTCTTGTTTCACAAAAGCCATCGCAACGTTAATCGGCGTGCCCCACTCTTCCTGCATATCCAAGGCATCTTCATACCATGAAGGGTGCTCTCGAAAGATGCTACACAAATTATCTTGCTGCTTTGGCGGTGGCGTTGCACATCCAACCAACATGCTAGAGACAACACCAACAGTTGCTACAGGTAACCATTTACTACTCACTCGAGTAGGCTGACCTAATAAGGCTTGCTTCCTTTCCACCAAAGTCTCGCTATGCTTTTAAATACGAAAAATAATCCGCTAAGAAGCTATCAAAATCTTGAGTGCTTGCTTCTTCACTTTGTTGCTGAGCAGTCACAGAGCGTTGAACTTCTGCTTCCATCAACTCAGCTGAATATACTTTGTATTGGTGCGCTTTGTGTTGCTGAGCGTACGTTTTACCTAACGCGCAACCCACTTTACCCAAACCACCCAATTTCTTGGTCTCTTCTAATAACTGGCCAGAAATGGTCAACTCTGGGTTATCAATCCAGGCTTCAAGCGTATCGCACGTTTCTTGGTATGCACGACCACCTTGCTCAGCATCCATCAACTCAGCGATAACTCGAAGATCTTTGAATACATTTTTAGCCCAGTCTTGCAGAGACAGTCTTTCTCCATCACAACCAATCTTGAGCTCTAAACCAACCTGACGACCTTCTAAGATCACCTTGTTCCAGTTATCGCGCCAGCATTCAAGTTCGCAGTTATCCATCTCAGCAGAGTCTGATAACACGCTCCACGTTAGGAATAAATCTAAGAAGCGAACTTGCTGTTCATTGATACCAATTGAACTGAATGGGTTTACGTCTAAAGAGCGAACCTCGATGTACTCAACGCCAGCACGAGCCAGTGCTTCAGATGGTTTCTCACCACTTTTCGCCACACGCTTAGGACGGATTGGAGCATAAAGCTCATTCTCAATTTGCAGTACGTTGCTATTTAGTTGACGGTATTCCCCATCAACCTTAGTGCCAATCTCAGCGAATTCTTCTGATGGTGTGCGAATCGCTTGATTCAAACCTTCAAGGTATTGGTCTAGGCTGTTGAAGCCAATCTTCAGTACACTTTGCGCACTGTTGGTGTAACCAAGGTCACTTAAGCGCAATGCCGTTGCTTTGGGTAGATACAGTGTTTCTCCAACCTTTTCAAAAGGTAGGTTGGTTTCTCTTCCTTTGATAAAAGAAGAACATAGCGCAGGTGAAGCACCGAAGAAGTATGGGATTAACCAACCAAAGCGGTAGTAATTACGAATCAAACCGAAGTACGCATCTGATTTAGCTTCGCAACGCGCTTCTTCGGTTTGCTCTCCAAACAGACTGTCCCAAAAGCTTTCTGGGAAAGAGAAGTTGAAGTGAACACCCGAAATAATCTGCATCAGACTACCGTAGCGACGCTTTAGGCCTTCACGATATAGCGTCTTCATCTTACCGTTGTTAGAAGTACCGTATTGCGCAAGCTGAATGTAATCTTCACTCCCCACATAACAAGGCATAGAGAGTGGCCACAGCTTTTCGCCGTCTAACTTGGTTTGAGTGAAGTGATGGATATCAGACAACTGATTCAAAAGCGTCGGAACGTCGTTAGAAACAGGCGTGATAAACTCCAGTAGCGACTCAGAGAAATCGGTCGTTACCCATTCGTTCATCAACGCAGATCCTAAAGCCTTAGGGTGCGGCCCAGTAGCAAGATGCCCATCTTCCGTGTAGCGCAATGTTTCCCTTTCAACACCACGACCAAATTGAGAGAAGGTCTTAGGGTTGGTTGCAACTTGCTTTAGTCGCGCAGCAAAATCAGTCAAAATTCTGTTCACTTATCTTATATTGTTCTTATTAGAACTATCATAAATTAGGTTGGAGGAGAAAAGTAGAATCTCTTCCCTCCCCCTTTAATGTGTACTCTAACGAATGATTTCAAGCTCTTCTATTGGAATATCTAACTTTTCTAATTGAGGGCGCAGCGAAGTCGCGTCACCAACAACAATTATTTGATAATCATTCGGGTCAAACCATTTCTTCGAGAGCTCATTTAAAGTCTCTTTTGAAACCGTTTCTACTATCTGGTTGCGCTGCTGTAGGTAGTCTTCATCAAGGCTCAGCGTAACAATATTACTCAACAATCCAGCCTTTTGACTTGGTGTTTCGTATTTAAGCGCATCTTGTTGACCGACGGCAAGGCGCATAAATTTCACCTCTTCGTCAGTTAATCCACTCTGACTAAATTCATTTAGCTCAGCAATAAACTCTTGAATCGATGGAACCGTCGCATTGGCTCTAACTTGAGCACTAAACACTACCGCACCAGTTTCACGCGTACTCGCAAAGTAACCGCTTGCACCGTAAGTGTAGGCTTTGTCTTCACGCAGGTTCTGGTTGATACGGCTATTGAAGTTACCGGCTAAATTAAAGTTAGCCAATTGACTTAAATACAATTCACCGGTCGCATCAAACGGTAACCCTTTACGAACTAAGCGTACAATACTTTGTGGTGCTCCCGGCTTATCCACTAAGTACAAGTTCTGCCCCGAAAGCTCCTTGATGATCTGTGGACGAGTGAGTGGTGCAGCGTCACCTTGCCATTCTTCAAAGAACTGAAGCTGCTTTCCAACCTCCTCCTTCGAGATGTCCCCTACAATAACAATATTAGCTCCCTCAGGAGTATAGTGCTGACTGTAAAACAGTTTTACATCGTCTAGAGTTAACGATTCTAGAGAGTCCTTGGTGCCATCACTCGCTCGACCAAAAATACTGCTACCGAACAACACTTCTCGGGTTGCTTGAGAAGCCATCCAGCTCGGTTGTTGATGCTGATACACTACGCCTTCTAACATCTGACTCTTAACGCGTTCGAAATCTTGAACATCAAACTTAGGCTCAAATAGAACTTCTTGCACGATCGCTAAGGTTTGAGGCAGGTTTTTCTCTAACGTCGAGACTGAAATATCTGTGGTATAGCTGCCAGCACTAATGCTAACGCTACTACCAAGCTTATCTAAGGTAGCCTGCAACTCTTCAACCATTCGTTTAGTCGAACCCTCTTCCATCATCGATGCAGTTAGGTTCGCCAAACCCTCTTGACCTTTACCAACATAGCGCTCACCCGCAGGGAGTTGAATTTGTAGCTGCACTGTCGGCGTTTCGCTAGTCATAGTACCAATCAAGTCAGTACCATTAGCAAAATGCATGCGATACAGCTCAGGCATGGTCGCTTCAACACCAAAGTTCACTTCAGGCATCACGCTGCGATCAAATGTGTTCGGTGCCTTTCTGAAATCCAATTGTTCTTCTGTCACTTTGCTGTATTCAGGAAGGGTACGAGCAGGAGTGCTAAATGTAGCCTCGCGAACCGCTAAGTCGAGTTTTTTCTTAGGAACCACACTCAAGGTAACCTTGTGCTTACCTTCGATAAAATCTTGATACGCCTTGCTTACGCTTTCAGGGGTAACAGCTCGGATTTGATCGAGTTGTGATTCAATACGATCAGGCTGGCCATAGAAGGTTTGATTTGACGCGAGCTGTGAAACCTTGCCCCTAACACTTTGAAGTGCAAACACCGCATTCGCTTCAGCCATGCCGGTAATTTGATCTAGACGATCTTGTTCCACACCGCCTTTCGAAAATTGTTCTAGGGTTCCCATCAGTTCTTTATTTAGAACCGTCAAATCCCCCTTTTCACCTGAGTCACCCATCGCATAGACATACATAGTACAAGCGAGCTCAGCACAATCGTGGAAAGAGCCTGCACTCACCGCTTTTTGCGTTTTTACGAGGTTTTGGTACAGATAACTGTTGGTCCCTGAACCTAACACGTTAGACAGCGCATTCAGTGAAGCTTGCGTATCTTCACCGCGGTAGGTTGTTGGCCAACCAACAAGCACCATCGGCTGACGAACGTTGTCTTCTAACGTGATGTACTTATCTTCTGTTAGAAGAGCTGGTTGCTTCTCAGCAGCCTTAACTTCCGGACCTTGAGGGATTGGCCCAAAGTACTGATTAACCCACTCTAGCGTGTCATCAACGTCGATATCACCACCGATAGTCAGTACCGCATTATTTGGGCCGTACCAACGTAGGAAGAACGCCTTAAGGTCATTCACATCAACACGGTCTAGATCTTCCACATAACCGATTGGTTGCCATGAGTAAGGGTGACCTTCAGGGTAAAGCGCTTCACCCATGCGTTCCCACATCAAGCCATAAGGACGGTTTTCATAACTTTGAGCACGTTCGTTTTTAACCGTGCCTCTTTGAACTTCGAATTTCTTCTGAGAAACCGCATCCAATAAAAAACCCATTCTGTCTGATTCTAACCACAACATTTTCTCAAGCTGGTTAGATGGAACGGTTTCAAAGTAGTTAGTACGATCACGGTTGGTGGTGCCGTTTAACGAGCCACCCGCCTCGGTAATGATCTTAAAGTGCTGCTGGTCACCGACGTTCTCAGAGCCTTGGAACATCATGTGTTCGAAGAAATGAGCAAAGCCCGATTTGCCTATTTCTTCACGAGCTGAGCCGACATGATAGGTCACATCCACATGCACAAGAGGATCAGAATCATCAGGGGAAAGAATAACTGTCAGGCCGTTTTCAAGCTGATATTTGGTGTAAGGGATCACCACTTTATCTTTAGAAGGCTTAACCTCTTCTAACAGAGTGACACCTTCAGGTAACGAGGAAAAGAAGGGAGTTGAGCTAGGTACATTGTAAGAACAGCCTGCAATGGCGATAAGAGAAAATGTACCAAGTAAAACCTTTTTCATAGGTTCTCCTTAGAAAAAACCGAAGTAGATAGCAGAAAGTAAGCTGTAGCGAGCGGCTTTGCCAATCGCTATCAAAATAACGCTAGGAATAAATTTCATTCTTAACCAACCCGCGGCCAAGCACAAAGGGTCACCAATGATCGGCAACCAACTGAATAACAGTGTCCAATAGCCATAGCGGCTCAGCCAAGCCATAGCCTTATGACCATGCTTTTCAGATTGAGTTCGATTAGGCAGCCACAAACCAATCCAATAGTTGGTCAGCCCGCCTAAAGTATTACCGAGTGTCGCCAGAAGAATAATAGATGATGTTGAGAACTGATCTAAGCTCAATGCTGCCACAAGGCTTGCTTCTGAGCCCCCTGGTAACAATGTGGCACTCAAGAAGCCACTAATGAAGAGCACCCACAGCGCCGAGTCAGAAAACCACAACGCTATGTTTTCAAAAAGAGAATTAAAGAACTCTAGCACTGCATATCAACCTTCTTGCATTTTAAGTAGTACCTTGCCTCTGGTGTGTCCGGTTTCTACTTGTAGATGCGCCGACTGTGCTTCATCTAACGGGTAGATAGTTTGAATTTCTGTTTTGAGCAATCCTACGCTAACCATGTAAAGCATAGTGTCCATTTGCTCTGGATTTGGCTCAACGAGCATACCTGAAGCGGTGAAACCCAATAATGTCGCTTTCTCGCAAATTAATTCAGCAGACAGCGTAGGCACCGTTACCACTCTCGCACCATCTTTCAAACACTTCAACGCATCAAGCGCGGTATCACCACCCACTAAATCAATCAGTACATCAACATCAGAGACTCTTTCCGATGCTGGCGCAAATTGATAGTTAATAGCATGAGCGCCTAACGTAGCAAGGTAATCAAGGTTGGCTTCACTGCAGGTCGTGTAAACCTCAGCTTTTGCAGCCACTGCGATTTGAACCGCAAGATGACCAACGCCGCCGGCGCCCGCTAAGATGAGTACGCGATCGCCCTCTTTCACTTCCGCTTTGTTAAGCGCTTGTGCTGCGGTTTGGCTAGCGAGTGGTAAAGCTGCAGCCGCTTCTAACGCAACCGAGTCTGGGACCATACTTAATGCGACTTCTGGAACACACACATACTGGCTATAACCGCCACCTTGCAGTGGAAAACCAATAAAGCCAGCTACGTTATCACCAACAGTAAAACGCTCTGCCTGTTCGCCTAGCGTGACAATTTGCCCTGAAATATCGTAACCAGGAACCCAAGGAAGGTTGTCTTTGTTTTGTGCTGCCGCCCAACCAAGGCCTGCACGGGTTTTCACATCAATAGGATTAATGCCTGAAAAGGAAACTTTAACCACCACTTCTCCGGCCTTTGGCTCAGGAATAGCACTGGTTTGAATACTAAGGTTTTCGACGCCGCCGAATTGAGTAATCGCAATCTGTTTATTTTCCATTTCCACATTTCCTTGATTGATAGAAGCCCTGATGAGTAAGCACCCTAATTAACAAAAAGAAAGGGATGCGAAAGCATCCCTTTGACTATAAACCATTTAATAAGGCGAAGTTAACCGCTCATGCGTAAATTGACGGCCAATTAACGTAACGAGCAGCATAACCAAGTAACTCATTAACCTACGAGAGCTAATAGGATACCCGCTGCAACGGCACTACCAAGTACACCCGCTACGTTCGGACCCATCGCATGCATCAACAGGAAGTTCTGAGGATTTGCCTCAAGTCCAACCTTATTCACAACACGAGCCGCCATCGGAACCGCTGATACACCAGCTGCGCCAATCAGTGGGTTAATGTCTTCTTTCGAGAAGCGGTTCAGCAGCTTCGCCATCAATACACCACCAGCCGTACCAATACTAAACGCCACCGCACCTAAACCTAAAATACCTAGCGTCTCTAAATTCAAGAAAGTATCTGCTTGAAGCTTAGAGCCAACACCTAGGCCAAGGAAAATAGTCACAACGTTAATCAGTTCGTTTTGGGCTGTTTTTGAAAGACGATCAACCACACCCGCTTCACGCATTAAGTTACCCAAACAGAACATACCTACTAGAGGGGTTGCTGAAGGTAGGAACAAAATCGTCATCAGCAGTACAGCTAGCGGGAAAAGGGTCTTCTCAGCTTTGCTTACATGACGAAGTTGAGCCATCTTAATTTGGCGCTCTTCAGGAGACGTTAACGCTTTCATGATTGGGGGCTGAATAATAGGAACTAAAGCCATGTAGCTATACGCCGCTACCGCAATCGCACCTAATAGATCAGGAGATAGCTTGCTCGCCAAAAAGATCGCGGTTGGGCCATCGGCACCACCAATGATCGCAATTGACGAAGCATCTGCCATTGAGAACTCCATTCCTGGTACATAGTTCAGCAAGATCGCGCCAAATAGCGTTGCGAATATACCAAACTGAGCAGCAGCCCCGAGCCACAGTGTTTTAGGGTTAGCAATCAACGCACCAAAGTCCGTCATAGCTCCAACACCCATAAAGATCAGCAGTGGAAAAATGCCAGTTTCAATACCAATGTAGTAAACGTAGTAAAGCAAACCGCCGGGATCCGTGAATCCAGCATTTGGAATATTGGCTAATACAGCACCAAAACCAATAGGTAACAGCAGTAAAGGTTCAAACCCTTTGCGAATTGCCAAAAACAACAGTGAGCAACCAACCAACATCATACAGATCTGGCCGAACTCAAAGTTAGCAATCCCTGTTTCAGACCATAAGGTCATCAATCCTTCCATGGTACTCCCTTACGCTAAGCTTAGTAGTGGAGCGCCTACAGTAACTGCATCGCCTTCTTTAACATTCAATTCTTGAACGATACCACTGCGAGCAGCTCGTACTTCCGTTTCCATTTTCATCGCTTCTAGGATCAGCAGAACATCACCTTCGGCCACTTCAGCACCCGCCTGAACGATGACTTTAAAGATGTTGCCTGCTAATGGAGCTGGAACAGCTTCTGCATCAGAAGCCGCAGCAGGTGCTGCTTGAGCCGCTTGTGCAGGTTTTGCTGATGGAGATACCGATGTCAGTTCACCTTGTGGGCCAACTTCAACATCATAAACTTGACCATCAACCTTCACGCTGTAGCTCTCAATGCCGCCAGCAGCAGGTTGTGGTGCAGCCGTAACAGGAGTTGCAGCTTCAGCCGTTGGTACAGGTTCAAACGCTTCAGGGTTGTGACGGTTTTTAAGGAACTTAAGACCCACTTGTGGGAATAGTGCGTACGTCAGTACATCATCAACGATATCTTCAGCGAGTGAAATACCATCTGATTTCGCTTTTTCTAAAAGGTCAGTCGTTAACGTATCCATTTCAGACTTAAGTAAATCAGCAGGACGACACGTGATTGGCTCAGCACCATCTAACACTTTCGCTTGCAGTTCAGCATCAACCTCAGCAGGAGCTTGACCGTATTCGCCTTTCAGTAGACCCGCAGTCTCTTTAGTGATGCTCTTGTAGCGCTCACCCGTTAGAACGTTGATAACCGCTTGAGTACCGACAATCTGAGAAGTAGGTGTTACCAAAGGAATGTAACCCAACTCTTTACGTACGCGTGGGATCTCTTCTAGAACTTCATCCATGCGATCGGCAGCGCCTTGCTCTTTAAGCTGGCCTTCCATGTTGGTTAACATGCCGCCAGGAACTTGAGCGATCAAGATTCGAGAATCGACACCTTTTAGCTGGCCTTCCCATTTCGCATACTTTTTACGTACATCACGGAAGTAAGCCGCGATTGGTTCGATTTGGTCTAGTTTGAGATTCGTGTCGCGCTCTGTGCCTTCTAGCATAGCAACAACCGTTTCGGTTGGTGTATGGCCGTAAGTACAGCTCATAGAAGAGATTGCGGTGTCTAGAATATCAATACCCGCTTCAACAGCTTTAACGGCTGTAGCGGTTGATAGACCCGTTGTCGCGTGGCTATGCAGCGCTAGAGGCACATCACAAGACGCTTTGATGCGAGTGATTAGCTCTTCCGCTTCATAAGGCTTTAATAAACCTGACATATCTTTGATGCATAGTGAATGACAACCTAGATCCTCTAGACGCTTAGCCAAATCAACCCACGTATCTGAGTTGTGAACCGGACTGGTTGTGTAAGACAACGTACCTTGAGCGTGGCCGCCAACATCAATCGTTGCTTTCACTGCGGTTTCAAAGTTACGTACGTCATTCATCGCATCAAAAATACGGAATACGTCCATGCCGTTACTATGGGCACGTTCAACAAACTTTTCTACTACATCATCCGCGTAGTGACGGTAACCCAATAAATTTTGACCACGCAGTAGCATCTGCATTGGTGTGTTGGGCATCGCTTTTTTCAGCTCTCGTAAACGTTCCCACGGATCTTCTCCAAGAAAACGGATGCACGAATCAAACGTTGCGCCGCCCCAAGTCTCAAGTGACCAGTAACCGACTTTATCCAGTTCTGCCGCAATTGGCAGCATATCTTCGATACGCATACGTGTAGCAAATAGTGACTGGTGCGCGTCACGAAGTACCACATCTGTGATAGCTAGTGGTTTAGACATGCTCATAAACTCCTTTTTAATCCTTTAAATGCTACTTAGCAGTAGACGCACGGTATTGATGAACCGCGGCCGAAATTGCTGCCACTACCTGTGGACTAACAGCTGAAGGGTTTGATTGTGATTTTTGAATTTTTTTAGGTGCTGCGATCGGCTCCGGTACTTCTTCTGGTACCAGTTTTGACATCAACCGAACGAGGTAAACTAGAATAGTTAAGAAAATAAAGACAACGGACATCCCCGTTATCATTAGAGTCGCCGCATCTCCTAGCAGGCTTCCAATATTAGTCATGTTGCTTCCTTTCTTCGTCATCCTGACATACGTACAGGATTTCAGCGAATAGTGATCCCGACCCATGGATTATCTCGATTGGTAAAAGTTTGTCAATTTTGTTTAAGGTTCTGTTACGGATAACGCACACATAAGGTTAATTATTCGCCTATCAGATCACATAAATCTGTCAAATGAGTCATTTTTAGATATTTAAACTGTGACTTAAGCGGGGCTTTTCTGAGAATTGATATGAGAAAGGTGGAATAACAAAGAAGCAATCAAGAATTACTTTAAATACAACAAGTTAAAAACATCACAAATTTAACATTATTGCAACAAATTTATAGCGGACATAAAAAAAGCCTCGTAAAAACGAGGCTTTCTCTAATAATGTGGTGCGCCCTGGAGGATTCGAACCTCCGACCGCCTGGTTCGTAGCCAGGTACT